>WTAE01000252.1 GCA_013139765.1 Sulfurovum sp. | reverse complement strand
ATGTAGCATTGATGTTACAACAAGCCCTCTTTTTTAATGACAGCATCCGTATGAATCTTACTCTCTCCAAAGAGAAGAGTGATGAAGAGATATACGAAGCACTCAAAGCAGCACAGCTTGAGAGTTTTGTACGAAATCTAGAAGATGGATTAGAGACACCTATCGGCAAAAACGGTATCCGTCTTTCAGGGGGACAACGGCAGAGACTTGCCATAGCGAGGCTCATACTTTCAGATCCGAAGATAGTCATCTTTGATGAAGCTACTTCTGCATTGGACAATGCAACGGAGTTCCATCTCTATGAAACACTAGCACCATTCCTTAAAGGTCGTACGACCATCATCATCGCACATAGGACTACCACCATTAAACAGGCTGATTACATTTATCTTATAGAAGATGGTAGAGTGCAAGCTGAGGGAAGTTATGATGAACTTCAGGAAAAAGAGTTGATAAAAGAAGATTTTGATGTTGTATAAAATCAAAAAATTCACTAAACTGTCTTTTGAAGAGAAGAAGCTTTTTGTAGAAGCATACGTGACTTTAGGGGTGATTCGTACCGCAATTTTGACGATCTCGTTTAAGCGTTTGACGCGTTCTTTGGAACATTTGAAAAACAGAAGTGAAGTAATGCCATTGAATGATAAAGAGATGAAGACCGCACTCAGTGTAGGTCAAGCTATCATTAGAGCTTCTGCCCATACCCCATGGGAGAGTGCTTGCCTGGCACAGTCCCTGACTGCACAAAAGATGTTGCAAAAGCGTGGAATTCCGGGGGTTTTTTATCTTGGAGCTGCCAAAGATGAAGAGAGCAAAGAGAAGATGAAAGCACATGCCTGGTCACAGTGTGGTGAGACCATCATCACTGGTGGTGGAGGGCATGAAGAATTTACTGTGCTTTCGGTATTTGGATGGGGAAAAGAATGATTGCTTATAATCACTATATTAAATTTATTCCGGAATTGAAGAATGATAAAAAAGTAGAAGGTTCATTTTCTAAGACTATCACAATTGAAGAATCATTTTATCAAAACTGGCAAGAAAAATTAAACCATAAGTGGACTTTTTTTAATAATCAGGGTCGCGATATTGATTTATATACAGAACGTAAATTATCTCGTACTGTTCCTGGACAAGATTGGGCATTTAATGTTGAAGGAGTGATAACATTTTTTTGGGAAAGTGGAAGTTCAACTATTCATTACATAACTCAGAAAAATTTTACTTCTCAGTTATTGGAGTATTGGAGTTTACATACTCTTCTACCAATTTATTTTACGGTAGAAGAAAATTTTGACTTTTTACATGCTGGTGCTGTAGAGGTTGAAGGTAAGCCAATACTGTTTGTCGCTGAATCTTTTGGTGGTAAGTCAACAATGACCGATTTCTTTATTAAAAAGAATCACCCCATGATCTCCGATGATAAAGTCGCTATTTTAAAAAAAGATGGAGTTTATTGTGCTGTTCCATCACATCCTCATCATAGACCATACCGTAAAGCAGAAGATTTGGGTTATTTTATCAAAAATATGGCTACATGTTCCAAGCCAATTCATGCTATTTATGAACTTGAGGCTACTGATGCAAATGCTGATATCACTGTTAGTGAGCTTCATGGTATTGAAAAGTTTAAAACTTTACGTTTGAGTAGTCAGATTAATCTTGAGTTTTTAAGAAATCAGCGCTTTGCACTTTTGGCAGATATTGCTAGGACGATACCAATTTATCAAGTTACAGTTCCATGGGATTTGAATAGACTCAAAGACGTACACGATATTATTTGTAAGCATTCTAAGGAAATAAAGTGAGTGGTATCTTTGGGGTTTTTAATCGGAACGGTAAAGTAGTTGAAAAAGAGACAGTCAATACAATGATTAAAGCTACGTCCTACTGGAGAGCAGATGAAAAGAATACATGGATAAATGGTCCTGTGGTATTAGGACATACCATGCTTTGGAATACACCTGAATCAAAATATGAACATCTCCCTTTGGAAGCAGATGCTTATGTTTTAACTATGGATGCTAGGATAGATAATAGAGATGAGCTCAAGAAAGAACTTGAATTACCAGACCTTCCTGTAGAAGAGATAGGTGATAGTGAATTTATCCTGGCAGCTTACCAAAAGTGGGGAGAAGATTGCTCAAAATATCTGTTGGGAGATTTTACATTTGTTATCTGGGATGAAAAGAAAAAGCAGCTATTTTGTACTAGAGATCATATTGGGATAAAACAATTCTATTATTTTTTAGAAAATGGAATGTTTGTATTTTCTAATGACATAAAAAGTTTAATGAATTTTGGAATTATTCCTAAAGAAATCAATGACAACGCAGTAGTGAATCAAATGGTATACGCACACCTGCAAAGCAGTTCTTATACTTTTTATAAAAATGTATTCAAACTGCCACCTGCACACAATTTAATTATTACCCATGAAAAAGTAATAAAGAAACCTTATTGGAAGATAACGAATAGTCCCAAAGTCACTTATACAAATATAGATGAATGTGCAGAAAAGTTACGTCATCTAATTACCCAATCAATTTATGACAGGATGCGCTCAATATATCCAATCACTTCTCACTTAAGCGGAGGCATTGACTCTTCTTCAATAGCTGCTATTGCATCAAGAAAACTGCGAAAAAACAATCAAACGTTACTGGCTTTTAATTGGCTCCATGAACCTTCAGACAAAGATGATCCAAATTATTATGAATGGGCCAATAGCAAGACTATTGCAGAATTGGAAGGAATTGAACATCACTATGTTTCACTTAATGCACGAGACATTTATGATTATATGAAAAACAATAAAATCTCAGATGGAGATTCAGCTCAATTTTGGTATGAAGTCCCCATAAGGAAACATGCCAATTCAAAAGGTTCACGTACTATTTTGTCGGGATGGGGAGGGGATGATTTTGCTTCATATCCGGGAGCTTCTTATTTCTCCAACATATTTTTGGAAGGAAAAATTCTTGAGCTCATTAAAGCTGAAAAGCATTATGCCTGTAGCAAGAGTCAAGAAAAATGTATCAGACGATTTATAGGATCTATATATAAGTGGGTTGTCATTCCATTAGTACCCAGATTCCTTTACTGCTATATGCCAAGGACTCACTGTTCAGAAATTAGAGAGAACGCAACGACATTTATTAAAAAAGAATACTTATCAAGTGTTAAGAATGAATTGAATCAATATTTTAAATATAACAATGTACTTCAGCCACAATCAACAATTAGGAAGAGTATGATTGCTGACTATAAATTTGGTCATCTTCAAGCTCGTATAGAATCATGGTCTGCAGCATCGAAAATAGATCGGTTGGAATATGCATATCCTTTATTGGATAAACGTATTGTAGAATTCATGATGCAAGTTCCAACAAAATTTTTTGTTCATGAAGGAAAGGGACGATATCTGTTCCGTTCAGCGATGAAGAATATAGTTCCAGAGCATATTTTATGGTCAAATACTAAGTATGAACGGAAACGAGTAGATGAGTTGTCTTTATTGTTAAATCAAGTATTTGAGATATATACAAACAATTATGGTATAAAAACTTCTAAATATATAAATACCGAAAAATTATATAAGGCTTTCAAAGAATTAAAATCTTTTGGAGATAACAATAATGAGATTATTGATTATACAGTAAAATATTTAACTATTTTATTACTAGACAGAGAATAAATAATTAACCCAATTTACTATTACTATTGTTACCTTCTGTATTACCTTGGTTCTCATTACCATTGCTAAATCCACCTTTTGTTTGATTAATGTTTATAGTGGATAGGTTAGGGGAAACCCAGTCTTTTTTTGAAATGTTTTTATTTTTAGAGGTTTCTGGTTTATTATAAGTACTGTTTTTCACTATTATCCTTGTAACAGATTGAGATTAGGTAACCTGGCAATCTCGTTGAGACCCATAGTTTTCCGACCTTGCTTTACAACAAGTGTGGCTTTAACATTTGCACGATTATATCATAAATATAAATAAATTTACCAGATGATAATACAAGTGTCTCAGTGACTCACTCTCTCATTCTCCATCAACAACCTCCAAATATAATTTATTGTCTACATTGAGAAGCAGAGGACGACCCAAAAAATAAAATTAGCCTATCCCCCATTTAGTATATCCGTACTAAAAGATTAAAAATTCAAATACCAAGAGTATAGTATTGATATATTTTTTTAAATAGTACAAATATTTTGATATACTGCCAATATGAAACCTAAAAATAAAAAGGGATATCTTGACTGTAGAAAAATTGATTGAAGTAGCCCATGAGATTGTTGGAAAATATGAGCTAAGCAACGCTGATTTCTCTGCAGGAACAGTTGGTGCTACACTTTTAACTGCAAAAGGGAATGTGTACACTGGTATCAACATAGAAGTAGCCTGCGGCATAGGATTTTGTGCAGAACATTCAGCCATCGCTGAAATGTTAAAAAATAGGGAAACAGAGATCGAAATGATTGTTGCAACAAACGCAGAATCCATTATACCTCCATGTGGACGATGCAGAGAACTTATGTTTCAAGTAGACAACAAGAATCTAAATACAAAAGTGTATCTATCGAAAGAGAAATATATGACCCTTGACGAGCTGTTACCTAACCGTTGGAAACCAAGTATATAACGGATATTTCTCTTATTCCTACTTATAAAATGGATACAAAAATAAAATAACAAATCCAAGGTAAATTATAGATACACTTACACATGGAACTTACAGATAAAAATTATGAAAAAATCATCAAGAATAATTAGACCCCCGTCTCTATAGACTTCTATTCACCTACCTGTGGACCTTGTCAAATGCTCACTAAGCTCATTGTCTACATTAAGAAGTAGAGGACGACCGAAGAAGTAAAAATAGCCTTCTCACTTCAAATCTCTTAGCTAATAATGTTATACTTTGTAAACTAATACTAGGAAATCCCCGTGAAACCAATATTATTGACTTTAACAGCAACCTTGGCATTGATGAGCACACTTTCAGCAGCAGATACGATGTTAGATGAGAGTAAGTTCTCAGAACTCAAAAAGATGAATGTAGTACT
>WTAE01000033.1 GCA_013139765.1 Sulfurovum sp. | reverse complement strand
CTATGAAAATATAGTTATAGCATTGGGTGGTGATTATAGCCCTGAAAATAGAGATAAATATTATTATTCCGATAATGAAGGAGATCACGCATATAGCGTAATATTGAAGTCAGTAGATGGTGGTAAAAACTGGAAAAAAGTAGAATTTCAAGATATATCTCCTGGAAATAAAGTGCTTTTTTTTGATAACCAAAAAATTATTATCCTTTCAGAAATTGGGAATTATTTAGCTGTGTCCTTTAATGAAGGGGAGAGCTGGAGTTATAACGATTTGGTACGACCCTAAAAACTAGCCAAAGTTTAATCCTCTAAATTAATAACAAAATGATACATACAGTGGTAAAATAGTTTAGTTAATCAAACGTACTACGAGATTCAGGAACTTTCATGTCTCAAATTGTTTGACTTTATGTATAAAATTAAGGAGTTTTTGTGAAGTATTTTATCGTTCTGTTAGTGTTGGTTGGGTCTTTATATGCGGAAGTGAAAAAAGAGTTTTATGAAAATAAACAGCTAAAGTCTGAGACATCATATAAAGATGGAGTAAAACATGGTCTAGAAAAAAAGTATTATGACGATGGACAAATATATCGTAGTACATCCTATAAAGATGGTGTGAAACATGGTATTGACAAAGACTATTATTCCTATAAGGGTAGAACGGTTATCACTGAATACCAATATAAAAATGGAAGAGTACTCCCAGGAAAAAAGACTTTTGAAAAATATGACAATAAAGTGCGTTATTTGTGGAAGGAGATATTCTACATTGATGGAAAAAAGATTGAGGAAGAGTACTATAAAAATGGAAACATAGAAGCAATCATACATTTTAAAGATGAAAAGATAAAAGACACTGAAGAGCGATATTATGAAAATGGTAATCTAAAAAGAAAAATAGTATATGTGGGCAAGAAGGGGGATGGTTATTTTCAGGATATATTATCTGAAAAAGTTTATGCAAATATCAAAAAAGTTGGATTACGTGGAAAAAGAAATGCCTTGCTTCACTACAAAGAGGCAAAACGTATAGCTAAGTCTAAAGAGTACTATACAGATGAAAATCAAAAACTAATTTCTGAAAGCTATGAAAAAGCATGTGACTTAAATCATGCGGAAAGTTGTACTTTGCTAGCGACGATACTTGATAGACATAGGGTATTTGGTTATATGAAGAAATCATATAAAACTTCGCTGCATAAAAAAGCCTGTGACTTAGGTAGTGGGAAAGGGTGTTTTTGGTTAGCGTGGTCATATTATCATGTTGGTTATGATGAGGTAAAAGATATGCCTAACACCATCAAATATTATAAAAAATCTTGTGATTTAGGTTTCAACAGTGGATGTAGTAACCTTGCTTGGACCTATCTTGAAGGAAAAGAGGTCACAAGAGATGCTTTTAAAGCAAATAAATATTATAAAAAGTCTTGTGATTTAGGTCATGATTCTAGTAGTTGTGATATGGCTAAGAAACTAACAGATAAAGGGTATAACTAGTAAGCAGATGCTGAGACGGTTAGCTGTAAGTAAAGTAAAACTTAATTAGGTGAATATAATTTGGTCTAGATATATAGGTATACGCTCTCCCACATGTAGGGGAGAGACATAAAGTATTTGTCTTACTTCTTTTCCACAAAATCAAGAGAGATGGAGTTGACACAGTGACGGGTACTTTTTTCTGTGATTCTCTCACCTTTAAAGACATGTCCTAAGTGACCACCACAGTTGGTACAGACTATCTCTACGCGTCTGCCATCTTCATCGGGTATTTCAGAGACGTTGCCCTCTACTATGTCATCAAAACTTGGCCAACCAGTCCCTGAGTCAAATTTAGCATCTGAAGGGAAGAGCGGTGCATTACATCGTCGGCAGACATACATACCCTCTGCTTTATTCTCTAAAAAACGACCTGTGAAAGGACGTTCTGTTCCTTTTTTTACAATAACATATTCTTCTTCTTCGTTGAGTGTGTTGTAGCTCATACTATTTCCTTAGTGATTTTATATGATATTAGCATATTAGTTTTGAAATAGTATATAATTGGAGACAGAGTTAAAGAAAAGGTAAAGAGATGAGAACATTTGACATTATTGTAATAGGTGCAGGTCGGGCAAGTAATTTGGCTCGAAATGCTGGTAAAGCTGGGAAAAAAGTAGCCATTATTGAAAAGTCTAAATTTGGTGGTACCTGTCCAAACAGGGGCTGTGTACCATCTAAACTTCTCATTGGTTATGCAGAAGTGGCTCGAAGCATAGAAGATGCTTCGAGACATTTTATAGATGCTACAATTAATAAAATAGATGTTCAGAAAATATTTGATGAGACCAATGCACATATAAAGAAGGTTGACCCTGCGTATAGAGGTGCCTTTAATGAAAATGTAGAAACCTTTACGGGTGAAGCTTATTTTGTTTCAAACTATGTGGTAGAAGTGAATGGCGAACAATTCACTGCACCCAAAATAGTCATAGCCACAGGTACACGACCCATTGTACCTCCTCATGAAAAAGCATGGACAAGTGATGATGTTTTTCCTTTGTTAGGGAAAGTGCCAAAGTCTATTACCATAGTAGGTTCTGGTTTTATTGCTTGTGAATTGGCAAACTTTTTTGATGCTGTGGGTGTAGAGACCAAGTTACTTGTACGTAGTCAAAGTATTTTGAAAAATGAAGATGAAGAAATTGGCGCTATTTTCAAAACAGAGTTTACGAAACATGTGGATGTGCTTTTTGATACTACTATTGAGAATATTGAACATGATGAAAATGGTTTTAATCTTACGCTAATCAATAAAGAAAATGAGACGCTAACCCACAAAAGTGATGCACTTCTTTATGCCACAGGAAGAGTTTCAAATGCAGATACTTTGAAGTTAGAAAATACAGATATCAAAGTCAATAAAAGAGGTTTCATCGTAAGAGATGAACATTATGAAACAGATGTTGAGGGTGTCTATGTGGTAGGAGATGCTTCAGGTGAACATATGTTACAGCATGCAGCTGCAGCAGAGGTAAACCATGTGCAGAAGGTTTTACTCTCCCAGAAAGAGGGCGTCTATACATTTAAGTATATGCCTCACGCGGTTTTTACCCATCCTGAAGTGGCATCTGTTGGACTCACAGAACAGGAAGCAAAAGAGAAAGGTATCAAGTATGTGGCGTCCATCACTTCATGGAAAGCCTCTGCAAAAGCACAGTCTTTACGTATTACCT
>WTAE01000124.1 GCA_013139765.1 Sulfurovum sp. | reverse complement strand
AAGTTACAGACTTTTCGTTTCCGAAGAAATCTCCGTTACCTTCCATATGTGCAACATATGATTTTGGGTTTTCAGGGAATGCTCTTAGTTTATGAGGGTTGTTCTGTGCAAACTTCTTAACAGCTTTTGCTGCTCTTCTGTCTGAGTTACCTTCTCTAAGTACTGGGTTAACAGCTGAACCTAGACAAGTACCATATTTTGCTTGAATCGCTTCTTCATCTGCATTTGCTGGATTTTCAGGGTAGTTAGGGATATCGTGACCTTGACCTTGAAGCTCTGCAATACAATCTTTAAGCTGACCGATAGATGCTGAAATGTTTGGAAGTTTAATGATGTTTCCATCTTCTTCTAAAACAACTTCTCCAAGCTTAGATAACTCATCTTCTGCAAGACCCATTGCTGCGAGAACTCTTCCTGCTAGTGAGATATCAGAAGTAACAACTTCAACACCTGCTGCTTTTGTAAACGCGTTTACGATTGGTAACAATGAATAAGTAGCTAGTGCTGGTGCTTCATCGATTTTTGACCATATTATTTTTGGTAATTTTGACATGTTTGTTCCTTTATATTTTGGTTACTGTGGAAAAGTTGTAACACTTTTTTCTATAGATAGTTTATACTGTCTATTATCGTCCACGATTGCTATACTTAGTTGTCCCGAAATTACACAGATAAACCCAAAATTAAGTGTTGTTTCTGTGTGCTTCCGAATGTCTATCTCTGAATTAAAGAAGAGATTCATTTGTCATTAAATAAAATCCCCCTTATTTGAAACTAAACCTTTTTGCATGAGTTTTGAGAAAAAGGATTTCACACCTTTCTCTTCTTCCCCTACAGGTCCCAAGGCATGGAGTAGGGCAAACTCTTCCACACGTGTATCTAGGAAAGAGGTATCAAACTTCCCTGCAATAAAGTCTTCATCGTTAACGATGTCTTTGTGTAAGATGATATTGGTGGTTATGCCCTCAATTTTATATTCATCTAAAGCACGTCTGGCTTTTTTGACCACACCTTCCCAGTCTAAAGCCCACACAATGAGTTTACCTACCATGGAGTCGTAGTTTGGAGGAATGGTATAGCCACTATAGATACTGGTATCTAAACGCACGCCGGGTCCTCCAGGGGTAAGGTATTCTCCCACGGTTCCAAAAGATGGCATAAAGTTGTTCAGTGGGTCTTCTGCATTGATACGAAATTCAATGGCATACCCTCTAAAGCTAATCTCTTCTTGTAAGAAGTGAAGTTTGTCACCTTCAGCTAGTTGTATCATACGTTGGATAATATCTACACCTGTAACAATTTCTGTCACTGGGTGTTCTACTTGTACACGGGTATTCATCTCTATAAAAAAGATATTGTCCTCTTCATCTACTAAAAACTCCATGGTTCCGACACTCTCATAGCCTAAACGATAGACGGCTTTAATGGAAATTCTGTAAATCTCTTTTCTTACCGCAGGACTTAGGAGCGGAGAGGGAGAAATTTCTATCACTTTTTGGTGACGTCTCTGGATGGAACAGTCACGCTCACCTAAGTGAACAACATTCCCGTATTTGTCTGCGATGATTTGTACTTCTATATGTCTAGGGTTCTCTACAAATTTTTCAATAAACATATCGGCATTGCCAAAAAACTTTTGAGACTCTGCAGCGGCTGCTTCAAAAAGGCTCTTAAACTCTTTAGCTTCACGTACAATTCTCATACCACGACCACCGCCACCAAAGGCTGCTTTAATCATGACAGGAAAACCAATGTCTATAGAAATCTGCTCAGCTTCTTGTACATCAACTATGGGAGACTCTGTACCTTCTATGACAGGGACACCGATGTCTCTCATGGCATTTTTAGATGCAATTTTATCTCCAAAAAGTTCTATGTGCTCTGCTTTTGGACCAATAAAAACAATACCATTATTTTCACATTCCCTAGCAAAATCCGCAGACTCTGAAAGAAATCCGTATCCTGGGTGAATGGCATCACATCTATGCTCTTTTGCCAATTTTATAATATTTTCATAATCCAAATAGACTTGAACGGGATGTCCCTCAAGTTCAATGGCTTGGTCAGATTTTTTAACCCATACACCCTCTTCATCAACGGTAGAGTGAATGACAACACTTTGAATTTCTAGTTCTTTACATGCTCTAATAATACGAAGTGCTATCTCACCACGGTTCGCAATGAGAATCTTTTTAATTTTTTTACCCATGTGTACATTCCTTTTATTGAATGAGACAGTATATAGCATTTTAAAGCTCTAATCTGCACTATTTTTGCTATGATTAATATCAATTTTTAGTCAAAAACCTATCAGAAGTTGGTATTTTATGAAAAGAAGCACTTTAGAAAGAAAAACAAACATATCAAATGACTTGATGTTTTATATCTATAGACACATTGACACCGATATCAATTTAGATGAATTGGCAGAACATTTTTCTATCAATAAGTTTTATATGCATAAAATATTTAAAGAAATTTTTGGGCGTAATATTTATGAAACCATTAAGTCCATACGGCTTCAAAAAGCGTCTACACTTTTACTCACAAATCATTACTCAACCATTTCGGAGATAGCACTGACCTGTGGATACAGTTCACAAACGTCATTTACACGTGTCTTTAAAGAGCGTTTTTCTATGACTCCCAAACAATGGCGTAACGGGGGAGATAAAGAGTATTCACAAAAGTTGCTTCTCTCTTCTCCTTATGCAAGTATCTCTACGGCATCTTTTGAAGCACTCACACCAGACATTGTTAAAATGCCAGAAATGCCTGCCTACTATATACGCCATCGTGGGTATGAAATGAACATACGCAGCACGTGGCAAAAGTTGCAAGCTTGGATCTTTTCACATGACATAGAAAATTACACGCTGGTGTCACTTTTTCATGACAACCCTGCGGTGACACCGCTTATGGACTGTCAACATGTGGCCTGTGTGGTACTCGAAGAGCGTTTGGAAGAAAAAGATACGCGCTTGCCTCAACTGACTATTTCTAAAGGTGTTTTCGCAAAGTTTGATGTAGAAGGAAAAAGAGGAGACCTCTTACGCTTTATACACTGGGTCTACCATGAGTGGTTGCCTAAAAGTGAGTATGAAACCACCACAAAACCACCGTATGCTATTTATAGAAAACATCATCATTTGAGCAAAGATGAAAGGTTTGACATGAGTTTTTATCTGCCTATTTCATTTTAGAAAAGATATATAAAAAGTTTGTTTTGTTTGGAAGTTTGTTTTTAGAGGAGAAAGTAGCAAAGACTTGAAAATTCAAGTCTTTTGCTAGAGGGTTATTTGTTTTTAGCTACGATGTCGTTAAGTACAAACGATGCGTGGTTAAATGCAAGTGCAATACTACCTTGATCTGTTACAACATCACCGATAGTGTAAAGACCTGGAATATTTGTTTCTAGTGTTTTTTCGTCCATAAGTGGCTCATCCCATTTTCCTACCTCAATTTTTGAGTTTACAAGGAAATCTTTAGGGCTTGTTCCACCAAGAGCAAATACAACTCTGTCATAAACTTCAGATGTACCATCTGTAAAGTTCACTTTAACAAGTTCGTCTTCAGTCGCTTCAACAGTTTCTACATCGACACCCATTTTGTTAAGAAGTGTACCCGCATCAAGATGTTTAGTTGTCATTTCAGTGTTGACAGGATTCATTCTTGTAATTTCAGCTTTTCTGTAGTTAAGTGTTACTTTACAGTTTTCCATACCTTCAAGTTCAACCAAACCGTAAGCGTATTCACCAGCAGTATCTCCACCACCAACAACCATTACTCTTTCACCGTTTTCTACTTTAGAAAGGTTAAAGTTCAATCTTGGTCTAATTGCTTTAGGGAATTTGTATCCAGGTTTGTTTGGTTTACCCATTCTACCTACAGATACGATAACGTTTTTGGCTTTAACAACATTGTCTTCACCTAAATTAATAACGAAAAGTCCATCTTCACCTTTTACCGCATTCATCACTTCAGTGTTATATACAAATTTGTCAAGTACACCATGGCTAGCAAGTAAGTCATCCATTTGTTTAATGTATGCTTCTTTTGAACATTCGTCAAACGTTACATTACCTTCAAATTCAAATTTGATTCCCATCCAGTCTCTATCCACTCTTTTACCTTTTTTGTAAAATTTGTGAATCATGTCATTATGAGTTGATGCTTTATCTACTACGATAATGTTTTCAATTCCAGCAAGTTTTGCTTCGATAGCACAAGCCATTCCGCCAGGTCCTGCACCAATAATTGCGATATCTACGATTTTTTCTGAAGCCATAAGGGATCCTTTTTTTTTGGCATGGTAGCATAAATTAGTCTCAAAAACTAAATTATTGCTAGCATAAAAGAAGATATGTGAAATATACGGCTATTTGGTAACAGTCTAAAAACTCTAAGCAGGGTACTTTTGATGCTAGAATTGTTACTTTTTTTAGTCAAAGTGTTTAAAATTGACCCACCTATGTATGGAATGACAATAGCAACTTGATTTATGTCAAAAAACTAAGTGCTTCTTCGCTATGCTCTTGTAGATTTATCAGACTAGCTTTTTGAGTAAAGCAAGTAATCAAACAAGTAGGAAATTACAATGAGTGAAGCAAAAACAGTAGAAAACATGGTGAGTATCACTATCGATGGGACTGAGTTTAAGGCGAAAGAGGGTGAATTTATCCTTAACGCTGCTCGTGCCAACGATGTGTTTATACCAGCTATCTGTTACCTGACACGATGTTCGCCAACCTTGGCCTGTCGTATATGTCTGGTTGAAGCAGATGGTAAACAAGTATACGCTTGTAATGCAAAAGTAAAAGAGGGAATGGCAGTTACGACTGAGACTGAAACCATTCTTGAAGAGCGTAGATCTATCATGGAAGTATATGACGTAAACCACCCACTACAGTGTGGTGTGTGTGACAAGTCTGGTGAGTGTGAACTCCAAAACTATACTTTAGAACTGGGAGTAGATTCACAATCTTACATGATTCCAGACACGAAACGTGAAACTGTAAACTGGTCTTCTGTTTTACATTACGATCCGGGTCTTTGTATTGTTTGTGAGCGTTGTACTACTGTCTGTAAAGATATGATTGGTGACGCGGCTATTACTACAGTTAAACGTGGTGGAGCAGAGCTAGACAAAGGCTTTAAAGAGTCTATGCCTAAAGATGCTTACTCAATGTGGAACAAGTTACAAAAGTCTGTGATTGCACCAAGCAATGGTACAGAGTTTACAAACTGTTCTGACTGTGGTGAGTGTATTGCTGTATGTCCTGTTGGGGCTTTGGCTTCACGTGACTTTGTTTACTCATCAAACGCTTGGGACTTAAAACGTGTTCCTGCTGTTGCTGCGCACTCTTCTGATGGTGCACAGATTTACTACGAAGTAAAACCAACGTCTATTGAAAACAGAGAAGAAAGAATTTTCCGTATCACCAATGAGTGGTCTTATGTTTCTTTAGATGGTTCAGCACGTTTTGCTTACGATTTTGCGAATGACGGTGTTTCTAAAGATGAAGCAGCATTCAATAAAGCGATAGAAGCTTTCAAAAAAGCAAAAACTGTTCGTTTCAACTCAATGATTACAAATGAAGAAGCAAAAATGCTTCAAACACTTAAAGAAAAAATGGGTCTTAAACTTTACAACCCTGAAGTAAGAGCATTCCAAAAATTCTTGAATTTTTACGAAGCAGCATCTGGAAATTCACTTTGGACAACAGATACTGACAGCATGATGAAAAACTCTGATTTTGTTATCTCTATTGGTGCCGCACTTAGAAATGACTCTCCTGCAATGAAATATGCTTTCAACAATGTTCAAAAAATGAACAAAGGTGCAGGAATGTACTTCCACCCAGTAGGTGACACACTCATCCCTACGTTTGGTAAAACAGTTGAAATCTTTGAGCACAAAGTTGGACTAGAAGAAGCAGCACTCTACTTGGTGTTGGATCTTTTTGCAGACCAAGCGAAACTTCCAGAAGATGTAAAAGAGTACATTGCAACCTTTAAAACGTCTGAGACAAAAACCATCAAAGAAAAAGTTGAAAAAACAGTTAAAGAGATGGTACTTAACGAAGAGACTGGCGAAGAAGAAGAAGTTTCTAAAAAAGTAAAAGAGATGGTTGAAAAAGAGATTACAGTTACTTCTAATGGGCTTGTGACACTTCTTGGTGGTGACGCTGCTAAGTTTGATGATACATTTGCCAAAATGATGAAGAAAAAAGAGTCTTTCTCTATGATGTTAGGGGAAGACCTTTACTTCCATGACAAAGCTGAAAACATTGCTAAACTTGTGGCACTTGTTGAAGCAACATGTCCTATTAATGTAGTGATGACTCCACCTAAGTCAAATGCACTGGGTGTGGCACTTATCTGTGACTTAGATGACGCAGCTGAAGGTTACACTGTAGGGTACAACGAAAATGGTGACTTTAAACTTTCTGCGCTTGGTACGGGTGACCTTGATATGCCAGCAATGAACCAACAAGAAGGAACACTGACTAACATTACAAAACGTGTACTTCCTACCAATGCAGCGTTAGAGTATGCAGGGTATGAACTTAACGACCTTGTAAAAGAGCTTGTAGGGGCACCTGAGTTAACGATTGACTGGACGCCGATGCTTCCAGCAGACAGAGGATTTAAAGCCGTAGCATTCGATTCTCTACCAAATGCCTTTACCAATGATGGTAAAGACAACCGTGGGTACACACTAGAAACTTCAAATGTAGAAACAGAGCTTCCAGAAGTGGCTAAGTTTGATGACTCTACGCTGCTTGAAGGTGACATTGCATATAGATGTAACCCTGCGAGACAGTTTAACGACTTTACTGATAAATCACACGAAATTTTTGAAGCATTTGGACTCTACGCAAGTACAGCAAAAGCAGCCACTTTAGGTGACAAAGTAGAAGTTGTGTTTGAAAATGGAAGTATTACTTTAGATGTTATCGCTGATGAGAAACTCACAGGTGACATCGTAAAAGTACCAGACTACAGAGCAGCAGAAGATGTGTATGGACTTTTTGCAGCGTCTAGATACCAAACAGTAACATTGAGAAAGGTGTAATATGGAAGCAACACATTTAGTAGCAGTATTACCAGAAGTCACATGGGTAGGTGTGCTTATTAAAGCCATCATGATCCTTGCGATTATTTCAGCTTTGGCTGGATTTGGTACATTTATCGAAAGAAAAGTTTTGGCATTTATGCAAAGACGTCTTGGACCAATGCACGTAGGACCTTATGGTTTACTACAAATTGCAGCCGATGGAATTAAACTCTTTACAAAAGAAGATATCATTCCTCAAAATGCAAATAAACTTATCTTTATGATTGCACCAGTGATTACAGCGGCTACTGCGTTTATCGCACTATCTTCTGTACCTGTATTTCCAGACTTTACCATTCCTGAGTTTATGCCAGTACTTGGTGGAGTGTTTGTACCTTCTATTGCGTCTGACTTGAACATTGGTATCTTGTTTGTACTTGGTATGATGGCAGCAGGGCTTTATGGTCCACTGTTAGCAGGTATGTCACAAGCGAACAAATGGGGTATTATTGGGGCAGCGAGAACAGCCGTTCAGTTCCTTTCTTATGAAGTAGTAACTGGGCTTTCTATCTTAGCACCTATTATGATTGTCGGTTCACTTTCGTTTGTTGATTTTAATAATTATCAGCACACAGAAGGTGTATGGATGATGTTTTACCAACCAGTAGCATTTGTGCTTTTCCTTATTGCAGGATTTGCAGAAACAAACAGAACACCATTTGACCTTCTTGAGCATGAAGCAGAAGTTGTTTCTGGGTATGCAACAGAGTATTCAGGTATGAGATGGGGTATGTTCTTTATTGGAGAGTATGCCAACATGATTACCATTTCTATTATTGCAGCTATTGTATTTATGGGTGGTTATAACCCTGAAACAATGTTATTTGGATTCTCAATTGGATGGTTGCTTATCATCCTTAAAATTGCATTTTTCTTCTTCTTGATGTTATGGGTAAGAGCGGCGTGGCCACATGTTAGACCAGATCAGTTGATGTGGTTATGTTGGAAAGTATTAATGCCATTGGCAGTTGTAAACATTTTGGTTACAGCTACTGTGATGATGATATAAGGATTTAGGTATGAGTTTAGAACAATTTAAAAATAGAAATGTAGGTACACAAACTTACACAGCAATTGATGCCGGTACATCACCAGAAACGGGTATGGCACAAGTGAAACAAGTCATCACTAGATCATTTAAAGGTGAGCTTTTTGTGGGACTATGGGTCGTTATGAAAGCAATGCTTAAAGCACTTTTCAAAAAAGATATGCACACAGTGAAGTATCCTTTTGAAAAAATGCCTATCTCTCCAAGATACAGAGCCATCCATGACATGTTAAGACTCATGGAGTCTGGAAACTACAGATGTATTGGTTGTGGTCTTTGTGAAAAGATTTGTATCTCTAACTGTATCTCTATGGATACAAGATATGACGAAGATCAACGTAAAGAAGTTTCAGAATATACGATTAACTTTGGTCGTTGTATTTTCTGTGGGTATTGTGCAGAAGTGTGTCCAGAACTTGCTATTGTTCATGGACCACGTTATGAAAATGCTTCAGAACAACGTGCAGGTTTCTCACTCTTTGACGATATGCTCACACCGATTGATCAGTTGAACTTACAGCAAGAGTATGATGGGTTTGGTGCAATATCTCCAAATGCTGATGACAATATTAAACAAACGCCACTAGCGTACTAGGAGAGAGTAAAATGTATGAACTTGTAGCCTTTTACCTATTTTCGGCTTTAACAATAGGACTGTTCTTAGTAACAGTAATGAGTAAGAACATACTGTATGCAATGACATCATTGGCTGCAGGTATGGTACTTATCTCAGGATTTTTCTTTACCTTGGGAGCAGACTTCCTTGGTGTGGTTCAACTCATCGTATATGTAGGGGCTATTATGGCACTTTACGCATTTGCAATGATGTTTTTTGATGCAACCAAAGACATTAAAGAGAAAAATACAAACCCAGGTTTGGTATTTTTACTTGGTGGGTTGAGTGCATTGGTATTGGTACTTATGTTTGTAGGTTTACAACAAGCAAACCTAGCAAACCCAGATGCGATTCATGCACTCTACCCAATGACAGAGGGTGTAGGTAATGCACAAGATGTAGGTATGGTTCTTTTTACTAAGTACCTTATTCCTTTTGAAGTTGCAGCGGTCATGTTACTGGTTGCAATGATCTCAGGTATCCTCCTCGCAGGTAAAAAAATGGATGACAGTCTCACTGAAGATTTAGATGTAGACGAAGAAATTATGACAGTAAAGGATGAAAAATGATAGGTTTATCTCACTACCTAATCGTATCAGCGATAATTTTTTCAATTGGATTAGTAGGGGTACTTAGAAGACGAAATATTTTAATGCTTTTTTTCGCAACAGAAGTAATGCTAAATGCTGTAAATATTGCATTTGCAGCCATTTCACACTATTACAATGACTTAACAGGCCAAATGTTTGCTTTCTTCATCATTGCTATTGCAGCATCTGAAGTAGCAGTTGGACTTGGTATCTTGATTGTATTATTCAAAAAATATGGTTCTATTGACTTAGATGACCTTGCAAGTATGAGAGGATAAGAATGGAAAATTTAGTATATGTAGCACTTTTCGCACCATTTGTTGGATCTTTGTTTGCTTCAATCTTTGGTATGAGTGAAAGAAAAATGTTTGTTGGGTATGTTGCTTCTGCACTACTTGCAACAGCATTTGCAGCCTCAGCCACGTTGGCATTTAACCTTTACACGACAGGAAATGTTATTCATCTTACAATGATGGATTGGATTGCTGCGGGTGATTTTAATGTGCCATTTGGATTTGTTGTAGATCAGATTTCTGTAACCATGATGACTGTGGTAACTTTGGTTTCAACCATTGTTCACGTTTATGCCATCGGCTACATGGACCATGACAAGAGTTTTAACAGATTCTTCTCATACCTTTCAGCCTTTGTATTTTCAATGATGGTATTGGTTATGTCAGACAACTTTCTTGGCCTATTCATTGGTTGGGAAGGGGTTGGTGTGTGTTCATGGTTACTTGTTGGTTTTTGGTACCACAAGCCAGACCAAGCAAGAGAAGATAATCCTTCTATTTCTCCATCATGGGCAGCAAACGAAGCATTTATCATGAACCGTATTGCTGACCTTGGAATGTTAGTTGGTATCTTTGTTCTTTACTGGAACACAGGTTCTTTACAATATGACGAAGTCTTTGCAGAATTGCCTTATCTTTCTGATACAGTTTTGACTACTGCAGCGATTGCCCTCTTTATTGGTGCAATGGGTAAATCAGCACAATTTCCTTTACACACATGGCTTACAGATGCCATGGAAGGTCCTACACCAGTTTCTGCATTGATTCACGCAGCAACGATGGTAACAGCGGGGGTTTTCTTGGTCATCCGTGCTAACCCACTTTACTCTATGGAAGAAGTAGAAGCTGTTTCATTCTTTATTGCTTCTTTAGGTACATTTGTTGCATTTTATGCCGCATCAATGGCATTGGTTGAGCGTGACTTAAAACGTATTATTGCTTACTCTACACTTTCACAGTTAGGGTACATGTTTGCAGCAGCGGGACTTGGTGCCTACTGGATTGCACTTTTCCACCTTGCAGCACACGCATTCTTCAAAGCACTTCTCTTCCTTGGAGGGGGTAACGTTATGCACGCAATGCATGATGAACTTGACCTTTTCAAAATGGGTGATTTAAGAAAGAAAATGAGAGGTACATGGATCTACATGACTATTGCTTCTGTTGCACTCGCTGGACTTCCTCCATTGGCAGGATTCTGGTCTAAAGATGCCATTATTGAAACAGCATTTAACGAACATACTTACATCTTATGGATTATGTTGGTGATTACTGCGGGTATGACAGCGTTCTATTCATTTAGACAAGTATTTTTATCATTCCATGGTGAAGATCGTCATACACCACTAGGTTTCCACCCTCACGAAATGTACAGATTTGTACTTGTTGCAATGTCTCCATTAGCGGTACTTGCAATCATCACAGGTTGGTTCATGGGTGCTTATAAAGAGTTTATTTATAAAATGAGTGAGACTGTACACTACGACATGTCTGCACATACACACCACTTAGCAACCTATTTAGGTCTTATTGTAATCTTTGTTGCAGTTTCAGGTATTGCACTTGCTTACTTCAAATACGCAAGAACTGGTGAACATGCATGGAAACGTGATGAAGAAAAAGAACAAGGTTTCTTCTACAAACTTCTTATCAATCAGTACTATGTACCGAAATTTTACGAAGAGTTTATCACGAAACCATATAAAATGATTTCTGAAGTGTTATGGACAAGAGTAGATTTAAAAATTGTAGATGCAACCGTAGATGGTATTGCGAAATTCTTCTACAACACTGGTGACAAAACAAGAGCGATGCAAACAGGTAACCTTTCAAACTACCTAAATTGGATGGCTGTTGGTGCTGTGATACTATTGTTAATTGCTGCAATCTCAGCGATGATAGGGTAAGGGGTAAAGATGGAAAATATGTTAAGTATATTGGTGTTTTTCCCGGCAATCGCAGGATTGCTAGGATTTGTAGTAGATAAAGATTCAGCAAGGACTTACGGTATTACCGTAGCAGTGATTGAATTTTTACTTTCTTTATGGTTATGGTTCTCATTTGATATGAGTAACTCTGGTATGCAGTTTGTTGAACTGATTCCTTTGATTCCTGACATGGGTATCTCATATTATGTTGGTGTGGATGGAATTTCACTTTTCATTATTATTATGACAACATTGATGACCCTTATAGGTATGGCGTCAATGGGTGAAACGAAAAATATTAAAAATATGATCATTACACTTCTTTTCTTAGAAATGACAATGGTAGGTGTATTTGTGGCACTCGATGCCATTATCTTCTACCTTTTCTGGGAGCTTTCTTTGGTACCAATGCTTTATATCATTGGTGCATGGGGTGGTCCATTAAGAGTCTATGCATCTATTAAGTTCTTCTTGTATACCTTTACAGGTTCACTTATCATGCTTGTAGGTATGTTATTTGTAGCATATATTTACCATAACCTTACAGGGGTATGGTCATTTGCTATTACGGATTGGTACGCATTGGTATTGCCAGTTGATTACCAACTATGGCTCTTTGCTGCATTCTTTATTGGGTTTGCAATTAAAGTACCAATGTTCCCATTCCATACATGGATTCCTTATGCACACGGACAAGCACCAACGATTGGTTCAGTCATCCTTGCAGCAGTCCTACTTAAAATGGGTACGTATGGTTTTGTGAGATTTTCACTTCCAATGTTCCCAGATGCATCAGTCATGGCGATTACGCCAATTGCAGTGATTTCACTCATTATGATTGTCTACACAGCAATGATTGCCTATGCACAAAAAGATATGAAACAAGTCATTGCGTACTCGTCAGTATCTCACATGGGTATTATTATGTTAGGTCTTTTTGCAATGAATGCAGAAGGTCTTTCAGGTTCTGTGTTCCAAATGTTATCTCACGGTATCGTTTCAGGTGCGCTATTTATGTTGGTTGGAATGATTTATGAAAGAAGACATACAAAATTACTTTCAGAGTTTGGTGGTTTAGCAGCAGTGATGCCTAAGTTCGCCATTATCTTTGGTGTAATGCTGATGGCTTCAGTAGGTCTTCCACTTACTATTGGGTTTGTTGGTGAGTTCTTGGTTCTACTTGGTTTCTACCAAGTTTCACCAATGATGACTATCATCGCAGGAACATCTATTATTCTTGGGGCTATTTATATGCTTAGAGTAATGAAACTTGCTTTCTTTGGTCCACTAGACAATGAAGAGAACAAAAAGTTAAAAGATTTAAATGCACGTGAAACATGGTCACTTATTCCATTGGTAGCCATTGTTATCTGGTTGGGTGTCTATCCTAAACCAGTCATGGCACCTATTGATAACTCTGTAAAAGCACTTTTGGCGTTTATGGATGAAAAAGCGATTACGCAAGAGGCAAAAGATATGATTAGAGTTGCAAAAAAAACAGAGGAGGTGAAGTAAATGTTAGAGCCTATTAACGTTAGTTTAGAAAGTTTAAACCTTATTACCC
>WTAE01000080.1 GCA_013139765.1 Sulfurovum sp. | reverse complement strand
CAAATGCACATGCAGAAGCGACAGCAATGACACAAGAAGAAAGAATTGCTTTAGAGAAATCTACGTATAAACCTCAGTCAGTTACCGAACTCATCGGTTCTTTCTTTGGTACTACGGGTCTCAATGCAATGGTTAACCCTGTTGAAGGATTAAAAAATGGCTCTGGTGTTGAAGTTTCTACTTTTGCACAAAGTTGGGGACGTGCGATCATGTTCCTTATCATTTTCATCCTCTTTTACTTAGCAATCGGAAAAGGTTTTGAACCACTTCTTCTTTTACCTATTGCCTTTGGTGGGCTTTTAGCAAACATACCTATTGCTGACATGGCAGCCCCTGGACATATGTTAGGGATTATCTACGAAATGGGTATTGCCAATGAGTTCTTCCCTCTACTGATCTTTATGGGTGTTGGGGCGATGACTGACTTTGGTCCATTGCTTGCCAACCCTAAAACGGCTTTACTTGGTGGAGCAGCACAGTTTGGTATCTTTGGTTCATTGGTAGGTGCAGCAGCACTTTCAGAGTACACAGGTATGGTTGACTTTACTTTACAACAATCAGCAGCGATTTCGATTATTGGTGGGGCTGATGGTCCTACTTCTATCTTTATTGCTTCTGCTTTGGCACCTGAACTTCTTGGAGCGATTGCCGTTGCTGCCTACTCATACATGGCGTTGGTTCCAGTAATCCAACCTCCAATAATGAGAGCATTAACAACAAAAGCAGAGCGTCAGATTGTGATGACGACTAAAAGAAAAGTACATAGAATGGAAAAATTGATTTTCCCTCTCGTTGTGATTATGATGATTGCTTTGGTACTTCCAGATGCAGCACCACTTATGGGTTCATTTGCTTTTGGTAACTTTGCAAAAGAGTCAGGCGTGGTTGATAGACTTTCTAATGAGATGCAAAACTCACTCATTAACATCGTAACTATCTTCTTAGGTTTTGGTGTAGGTATGACACTTCAAGCAGACAAGTTCCTTGTAGCTGAAACAATGGGGATCATGGTAATTGGTCTTCTTGCGTTCTCAGCTGGGACTGCAGCAGGTGTACTTATGGCGAGATTGATGAATAAGTTTTCAAAAGATCCTATTAACCCGCTTATTGGGGCAGCAGGTGTTTCTGCTGTGCCAATGGCGGCGCGTGTGGCATCAAAAGTGGGTTCTGAAGAGAAACCAGGAAACATTCTTCTCATGCATGCCATGGGACCAAATGTGGCAGGGGTCATCGGTTCTGCAGTTGCAGCTGGTGTCTTATTGTCAATATTCAAATAGTCTTAAGGGCAAGGTGATACAATCGCCTTGCCTTTTTTATTTTAATGACCTTTGCATTAAAGTTTAGATCAAAAAACTTTGGTTTTTTGATCTATGCTTTAGCATACAAAATTATATCTATATACAGGATGCCAAATGAGTACCAAAACGCCCAACGGACTTGATAAACTAGGACTAACTAACATCGGTGATGTTTACTACAATCTCAGTTATGACGAGTTGCAAGCGCACGAAGTAAAAAGTGGAGAGTGTAAGATCTCTACAACAGGCACAGCTATGTGTGATACAGGTATCTTTACCGGACGTAGTCCAAAAGATAAATATTTTGTAGACCAAGCCCCTTCAAATGAAAACATTGCTTGGGGTGATGTGAACCGTAAGATAGACAAGAAGATTTATGATGAACTTCTTGACCTTACGCTTACACAACTTTCAGGTAAAAACATTTATGTAACTGATGTGTATGCAGGTGCATCTGCTGCGTCTAAACGTTCCGTACGTTTCATTTCTGAAATCGCATGGCAAGCACATTTTGTTAAAAATATGTTCATCCGTCCTACAGAGTCAGAACTTGAAAAATTTGAACCAGAATTTACTGTTTATAATGCGTGTAAAACGGCAAACGAAAAGTACAAAGAACACGGGATGAACTCTGATGTGTATGTACTTTTTAACATTGAAGACAATATGGCTATTATTGGTGGTACGTGGTACGGTGGTGAAATGAAAAAAGGAATTTTTTCAATGATGAACTACTGGTTGCCACTTGAGGGTAAACTCTCTATGCACTGTTCAGCAAACGTTGGAGACAAGGATGATGTATGTCTTTTCTTTGGTCTTTCAGGTACAGGAAAAACAACACTTTCAACAGACCCTAAACGTGCACTTATCGGTGATGATGAGCATGGTTGGGATAACCATGGTGTCTTCAACTTTGAAGGTGGATGTTACGCAAAAGTAATTAACCTTGATGAGAAGTCTGAACCAGAAATTTTTGGTGCCATTGTTAAAGATGCACTTTTAGAAAACGTGGTTTCAAATGACCATGGTTTAGTAGACTATGAAGATGGTTCAAAAACAGAAAATACACGTGTTTCTTACCCAATTGAACACATTGTAAACCATAAAGAAGACTTGCAAGCTGGACATCCAGATAACATTATCTTCCTTTCAGCCGATGCATTTGGTGTACTTCCTCCAGTGTCTAAACTGACTAAAGAACAAGCGATGTACTACTTCCTTTCAGGATATACTGCAAAAGTTGCAGGTACTGAGCGTGGTATTACTGAGCCTGTGGCTACTTTCTCTGCATGTTTTGGTGAAGCATTTTTACCACTACACCCAACAGCATATGCCAAACTTCTTGGTGAGAAAATAGACGAGCATGAAGTGAATGTTTATTTGGTAAACACAGGGTGGACAGGTGGTCCATACGGTACAGGTAAACGTATGAGTATTAAAGACACAAGAGCATGTATTGATGGAATCTTAAATGGTTCTATCAACAATGCTGAGTTTGATACCTTGCCACTGTTTAACCTTCAAATCCCTAAAACGCTTGATGGTGTAAAAGACAATAAAGTCTTGAACCCAAGAGATACATGGGAAAACAAAGATGAGTATGATGCCATGCTTAAAAAACTTGCAGGTATGTTTAAAGAAAACTTCCACCGTTACGATGGTAATGGCGGAGAGTTTGACTTTGCTTCAGCTGGTCCACAAGTTTAAACGCTTTGCCCGCACAAACTTTTGTGTGGGTCTTTCATTTACGCTCCATCTTCCCCTCTCCTAATAGATATCTCTAGTACATTTACAATTCATATTTAGTTCACTTTCTTAGATTATGATAAGATATATTTAATAAAAGGATTCATTATGAAAAAATCAATCACACTATTGGCGCTTGCTGCCACTTTACTTCTTACATCAAACGTGTATGCAGAGACTTCTGGAGAAGCACTTTTTGAAGCCAAATGTGCATCTTGTCATGTCAAGATGAGACCCTCTGATGTCTCTACGCTTTCAGCCCCACCTATCATGGGTGTGATGAGACATGTAAAAATGACCTATGTAACTAAAGAAGAAGCAGTGCGTTTCATTGCTGAGTATGCACTGAATCCTCAAGAGAGCAAATCTGTATGTATGGCAGATAAAATTAAACGTTTTGGTTTAATGCCTTCTCAAAAGGGCAATGTCACAAAAGATGAGCTTACGTTGATTGGTGCTTGGATGTATGATAACTTTGGTAGCAGAGGTCAGGGTAGACAAAACTGTAAAAGCGGAAAATGTGACAAAACTGGCAACGGTAATGGAAATGGAAACTGCAGTGGAAATGGCAATGGAAATTCAAAGGCATGTAAAGGTAAATAGATGACAGCAAGTATTTTACTTCTTGAAGATGACCAGCAGTTGTCTGATACCATAAAACAATTTTTGGAATATCAAGGGTATGAAGTGTTTTGTGCGTATGATGGCTTACAGGCACAGGACCTGGCCTATGAGAAAAAGATTGACCTCATGCTTTTAGATGTTAAAGTACCTAATCAAAATGGTTTTGATTTTTTACAGACTTTACGTGATGATGGTATAGAAACACCTGCCATTTTTATTACTTCATTAAATTCTGTAGAAGATGTTACCCGTGGGTTTAACATAGGATGTGATGATTATATACGTAAACCTTTTG
>WTAE01000210.1 GCA_013139765.1 Sulfurovum sp. | reverse complement strand
CAAATAGGGGGGATTCACCGCCCTGACAAAACGTTTTCTAGACCCACAGAAGAACCCTCACGTATGGAACAACTTTTGCAAATGGCAGATGAATCCGTAGAAAAAGAAGACTATGAAGAGGCGAGTAAAGCGTTAGGTTCTGCTTTGATACTGGATGAAAACTCTAGAGATGCTTTACAAAATATGGCTTATGTTTCTATGCAAACCAAAGCGTATGAACAAGCAAAAGAGATGTATGAAAAGCTTATCACTTTAGCTGAGAATGATGATATGGCTCACGCATTGCTTGCCAATGTTTTACATAAACTCAAAGATGAAGCAGGGGCAGAGAAACATCATGAAAAGGCTATTACTTTGGACCCTGAGTATGCGCCTCACCATTTTAACTATGCCAATACACTTTACGACTTAGGACGTAGAAAAGAAGCACTTATCGGCTACCAAAAAGCCTATGCTTTAGACAATACTTTGGAAACTGCTAAAGAGATGATTGTTAAGTTAGAGGTGCTTTAGTATGGGGTCTGCGTGTTTTGTAACGGAACAAGCGACAGAAACAATACTGTTGCGTGTAACCAATGTCTGTGCAGAATGTTATGATAATCTTACCGTGGGTGATACTATTCATTATGATATGCAAAATTATCGTTATATTTGTATGTCTTGTCAAGAGAGACTTTGTGCACTTCTTGATGAGAATTGTGAAGTGATAGAAGATGAGAGTGCTGTACTTTTTTAGTACAGCATTTGTTTGATTGTTATTTCTTTTTACTTACTTTCTCTTCTACATAGGTAGACATTGTTCCTACCATACGCCCACCTTCTTCCGTTTTAATGTTTTTAGCAGAAATTTGACCTTCTACAAAACCTTTGGCCGTGATTTCTAGTAGTTCTGAAGCAAAGATTGTACCTTTGATTTTTCCAGAAACTGTGATTTTTTTACTTTTAATACATATAGCATGCACAGTACTGTGTTCTAAAACATCAATGCTCTCATGTCCTGTAATATCACCGCTAATGTCACCTTCTAAAATAAGTTCTTTTCCTTCTATGTATTTAGAGACTTTACCTGAAGCAAGTACTTCTAACTTTTCACACTTCACAGACCCTTTAACATCCCCATTGATGATGATATGTTTGGCTTCAAGGTTACCTTCTACCACACCACTTTTTCCAATGACAATGGTATTGCTTACCGTAATATTTCCGATGACATTTCCATCGATATGAATGGTGTCACCGCCTACAAAATCTCCCTGTACTTTGGTACAGGATGTAATAATACTCGCAGAGGAGAGTTTGTCCATCTTTGTTGTGTTCTTGTTCGTTTTTTTTCTAAGTAATGCCATGTTAGTCCTATGTTTTTGCAAGAGAAATAAGTTTCTCTATCTGTTTTAAAATACTGTCCCAGTTTACACTGGTTATGTTAGCACTTATGTTGTTAATGTTTTCTAAATCCAAATGCATAAACTTTTTAGGATCTAACCACTTGGTGAGGTAACGGATTTCATAATGTAAATGAGGCCCAGTACTTCTGCCTGTACTACCTACATAAGCGATAACATCACCTTTTGAGACATAGTCACCACTTTTTACGGCAAAGCGGCTCAAGTGTCCGTACGCAGTCTTAAATCCAAAGGAGTGTGCCAAGAGTAAAAAGTTTCCATACGCACCTTTTCTTTTGGCATACACCACCACACCTGAAGCAGGGGCATAAATGGGAGTCCCATGTTTAGCCGTGAGGTCAAGTGCAGGGTGAAAGGAGTGATTCTTTTTCGTAGGATGTGTTCTGTAGCCAAAAGGACTGGAAACACGTTTATAGCTCAATGGTTTTCCATTAGGAATAATGTTAGATAAAAGTGTTTTTTGCATGTCTGAAAGTTCTTTTTCATGCAGAGTTATACGTAGGCTCTCTGTGGCTTTGGTACGTTCTTCTTCTAAACGGGCTTGAAAACTTGCATTGATGTCTGGTCCAATGCCTATCATGTCTTCTACTTCTAAGAGTTTTGTTTTGACAGATGTGTATTTTTCACTGCTCTCTTGAATAGCAGCAATGAGCTCTTTTTGCTGTACATTTAAGTTCTCATTTTGGACTTGATACTCTGCACTTATTTTTTTAATTTTTGTGAGTTTTGTAGTGAGTATGTTAATGTACACAGAAGATCCAACTCCTATGAGAATAAGTATCAGCAGTACAGTAGGCACCACTTTTTTCATAATCTCATGAACGGAGTACTGTTTGGATCCATGTATATCTGAGAGGGTTACAATGAGTCTGTTTTTCATAGGTTTTCCTTAATATAGCGTATGGCATTGAGATAAGAGAGGGCATTGAGTTTTCTGTGCTTATATGCGATGTCAAATGCTGTGCCATGGTCTACTGATGTGCGAAGAATGGGGAGGTTTAGTGAGACATTAATGCCTTCATCAAAGTAGAGGGCTTTGAGCGGTGCCAAACCTTGGTCATGGTACATGGCGATGTAATGGCTGTAGTTTTTTCTTACGTTTGGTGTAAACGCAACATCGGGAACTAAAGGACCTTCAAAAATGTTGGATGTTGAATTTTGAATGTTGAATGAGAGCTCTGCATTGGCATTTTTTATTGCAGCTGTAATCATAGTTTCTTCATCTCCTAAAACACCGTCATCTCCAGCGTGTGGGTTAAGTCCTAGAACAGCAACAGTAGATGTTGGTTTGGCTGTTTTATAAAAGTCCATAAGGAAGCGTGTCAAATCTTTTTCTGTAATACTTTCAGCTACTTCTTTGAGTGGAATATGTTCGGTAAAAAGTGCCACATACATCTTCTCACAACCAAGCATCATAATGGCTTCAGCCTTAAAAAAGTCACGTAAGGCATCGGTATGGCCTTTGTAATTAACCCCTGCAAGTTCCCATGCTTTTTTATGAATAGGTAGGGTACAGATGGCGGCTACTTTGTTTTCTTTGGCAAGTGTGACGGCTTTGACAAAAGAAGCATAGGCATAGGCACCACTCTCTTGACTTACTTTCCCTGCTTCTATTTCAAATGAAGGTGAAATGTCTTCTAATGTGTGAAAGTCGTTGGGAATAGTGAGGTCAAGTTTTTTTGCTGCTTGTGCAAGCATGTTTTTATCTATGCAGTAGAGTGGTTCAACAATCTTAGAAACACTATGATGATTCTCTAGTGCCAGTTGAATACCAATACCGTTTAAATCACCCACTGAAATAGCAACTTTTTTGAGACTCATTCTTCCCTCTCGTAGGTACATCATTTGCACCTTATATATTTATCTAATTAGCATGGCTTTCATGTCAATAATGGCTTGCTCCAAACCAACATACACAGAACGTGCCACAATGCTTTGACCAATATTTAACTCTTCAATGGTTTCTATCTCGACAATGGCAGCGACATTTTGCATGTTTAGCCCATGTCCTGCAGCCACGCGTAAACCGCGTTCCATACTTTCACAAGAGAGGTGTCTGAGTTTACAAAGTTCTTCAGATAAGATTTCTTTGAGTTCTACACGTGACAGTTCTAGCTCTTTAATGCTGTGGTGTGTTTTGGCTAGGTTAGCGTAGAGCATGGCATAAACGTTGGCATATTTACCTGTGTGAAACTCAACCCATTCAACCCCTAAGGCTACAGAAGCTTTGACTGCCTCAAGTGTGGGGTCAATAAAGAGAGAAACTTCTATCTCTTCTTTTTGTAGCCTTTTGATGGCAACTTGGAGTTTGGTCTGTTTGCCTTCTACTGAAAGTCCACCTTCTGTGGTAACCTCTTCACGTTTTTCAGGAACCAGCGTCACACGGTGAGGTCTGAGCGCGCAGGCGATGTCTATCATCTCTTTAGCAATGGCACACTCAAGGTTTACAGGTAAAGATGAGAGTGTGATGATGTTTTTCGCATCAGCATCTTGTATATGTCTTCTGTCTTCACGTAAATGAATAGTGATTTGGTCTGCACCGGCACGTTTACAAATACCCAAAGCATCTAAAGGGTCTGGGTCTGCTACTTTTCTAGCTTCTCTTAGTACGGCAATATGGTCGATGTTTACACCTAGCAGCATCCATTGTCCTTTAATGTATAATTGGATAAATTATAGCCAATAATTGATTAGGAGAGCTAAATGCCAAGTAAAGAAGCACTGTATGTCAACGAATACAAGCTCATCAAACATAACATTGGCAATGGCAATCCAACCATCTTAGCTTTTGGTATGTCTCACTGTTACTCTTGTTTGGCGATGTCACAAGCCTTTGCAGAAGTTTTAAAAGTACATCCAGAATACCAAATCTACTCCATCGACTCTCAAAAAGAGAGACTCATCGCTAGAGATACATACAAATTAAAAGTGATGCCAACACAGATCTTTTTTAATGCCCAAGGCGAAGAGATATTTAGGCATACCGGGGCTTACAAAAAGGCTGTTTTGAACATCATCTTAAAGAAATACGGTTTTGTATAACTTTAACTAAACCCAACCATAACCAACATTTAGATATAATCGCGATATATTAATTAAAGGCTTTTAACATGGCAAAAAGAAAAATTAACAAAGCGGTACTGGCTTACTCAGGTGGGCTTGATACAAGTATTATTTTAAAATGGCTTCAAGACGAGTATGACTGTGAAGTGGTTACTTTTACAGCTGACCTTGGTCAAGGTGAAGAGGTAGAACCTGCACGTGTAAAAGCACTTGCAATGGGAATTAAAGAAGAGAATATCTTCATACTTGACTTACGTGAAGAATTCGTGGCTGAGTATGTTTACCCAATGTTTAGAGCCAATGCTATTTATGAGGGTGAGTATTTACTTGGTACGTCTATTGCACGTCCACTTATCTCTAAAAAGCAAATTGAAATTGCACACCAAACGGGCGCGGACGCTGTTTCTCATGGCGCAACAGGAAAAGGAAATGACCAAGTACGTTTTGAACTTGGTTACCTTGCACTTGATCCAGACATCGCGGTGATTGCACCATGGAGAGAGTGGGACTTAAACTCACGTACAAAACTCTTGGCGTATGCTGAGGAACACGGTATTAACATTGACAACAAAGGTCAAGCTAAACCTTACTCAATGGATGCAAACTTGTTACACATCTCTTACGAGGGTGAGCATTTAGAAAACCCTTATGCAGAGCCAGAAGAAGACATGTGGTTATGGTCTGTGAGTCCAGAAAATGCACCTGACAAAGCGGAGTACATTACAATTTCTTACGTGAAAGGTGACCCTGTTGCTATTGATGGTAAAGAACTCTCTCCTGCTACCATGTTAAAAACACTCAATGACTATGGTAACAAACATGGTATTGGGCGTATTGATATTGTTGAAAACCGTATGGTTGGAATGAAAGCACGTGGTTGTTATGAAACACCAGGTGGAACAATTATGTTGAAAGCACACCGTGCTATTGAGTCTATTACCCTTGACAGAGAAGAAGCACACATGAAAGATGAGTTGATGCCTAAGTATGCCAAACTCATTTACAATGGTTTATGGTGGTCTCCAGAGCGTCGTATGTTGCAAGCTGCTATTGATGCAACACAAGACCAAGTACAGGGTGATGTAAAACTCAAACTTTACAAAGGTTCTGTGACTGTAGTGGGTAGAAAATCGGACAGAACATTGTATTCAGAAGAGCACTCAACATTTGAGGCAGATGATGTATACGATCAAAAAGATGCAGAAGGATTTATTCGTTTAAATGCCCTTCGTTTTATGATAGAAGGTAAAAAACAACCTGAGCGTATTGAATCTTTAATGTCAGGTAAATAATACCACACTAGTTACTTCAATATCTCTTCCATCTCCTTCAAGACCCTTGAAGGAGAAAAATTAATCACCGACTCTCTTTTCATTATATTTGGCAACACTTCTAAAAGTATGTAGACAAATCCTAACATTGGGTAAAAGAGATAAAACTCTTGTTTAAAGGTTTTAAACGTATACCGCGCTTCAAACCACTCTTTTGCAGACAGAGCACCTGCATCAAAAAGTAAAATTTCCATAGCAAAAACGGAACCCCACACAATGTACGTAACAGTTACAAGTATGACTGCACCTAAAACACCAAATAGAGCAACGACTACAGCCAGTACAATGGCCATATAGAGTGAGAATGTTTGAAACCCAAGGCTCAGAAAAATGATGACAAGTGAGAAAATGAAGAGTAAGCCACCAAAAGCCATAAAGAGTTCTAAATAGGTTTTTTGTGTTGTAAAAGAAGGGCTGAAGTAAGCACCCAAGAGGGTGACTATAAAGATAGCAACGATTGTAAGTACCAGTGAACGATATTCTTTCATAGTAGCCTCCGTAGGGTGCGGTTGCTACCGCACCTTTGATTAATTTATTTCATAAAGTTTTGTCAAAGACTTCACATCTGCTTTTCGACCCAACCACGCTTCATAAAGTGCTGACATCTCTTTTGCACCACCATTGGCAAGGATAAAGTTTTTGTAACCTTTGGCACTTTGGGTGTCAAAACCAGACTTTTTATCTAAACAAGAGAAAAAGGCATCTGCTGAGAGTACTTCTGCCCACTTGTAAGAGTAGTACCCTGCTGCGTACCCTCCTGCAAAGATGTGTGCAAAACCATGTTGGAATTTGTTATAACTTGGTGCTTTTAACAAAGATGTTTTCTCACGGATGCCATCAAGTAAAACTTGAACCTCTTCACCTTGGTAAAGTCCTTGGTGTAAAGTAAAGTCAAAAAGAGAAAACTCAACTTGACGTAAAATGCCTAGAGCTGCTTGGTAGTTCTTTGTCTCTTTAATTTTGGCCATGAGTGCTTCGGAGATAGGCTTACCCGTTTCATAATGAAAGCCAAAACGTTTTAAAATGGCTGATTCATACGCGAAGTTTTCTAAAAATTGAGAAGGAAACTCTACCACATCCCAAGCCACACCGTTGATACCTGAGACTGAACGCTCCAAACATTTTCCAAAGAGGTGGTGAATGGCATGTCCCATTTCATGAAAGAGGGTAACCACGTCATCATGTCTAAGCAGTGAAGGGGTGTTATCTGTTGCCGGTGAAAAGTTACAGACGATAAAAGCAGAAGCCAAGTGTTGTTTCTCTTTGCTGTCTACATAATGCGTCTCCCAGTCATTCATCCATGCACCACCACGCTTCTCTTTACGTGCTTCAAGGTCAAAGTAAATACGCCCAGACAGTGTGTCATTTTCAAAAATATCATAGGCTTTTACACAGTCGTGCCATGTAGGTACGTCTGCCAGTTTAAAAGTAACATTAAATAGTTCTGAGACAATGTCTAGTAGACCTTTTAAGACTTTTGCTTGTTCAAAGTAAGGTTTCGTCATGCTGTCATCAAAGTCAAACTTCTCTTTTTTGAGTTTTTCTGAGTAGTAAGCTGAGTCATACCCTGCAAAGTCTTGAATGTTGTCACTTTTTAAAGCAAATGCTTTGAGCTCTGCCAGTTCATCTTTGGCTTGAGGCAAAGCAGCGTCAGCTAAGTCGTTTAAGAAGCTTATGACATCTTCTTCTCTACTGGCATCTCTGGTCTCTAAAGCGTAATGCGCATAAGAAGTAAAACTAAGCAGTAAAGCTTTTTCATTTTTAAGGGCTAATATTT
>WTAE01000225.1 GCA_013139765.1 Sulfurovum sp. | reverse complement strand
TGACGAAGATAACTTAAAGAGGAATACCCCGTTCCAAAATCATCCATTGAAAAACGAATACCATAATTTTGAAGTATCCTCATATTAATAATCAGTTGTTTTACATCTTCCGCGACAGAAGTCTCTGTGATTTCAAAAACGATTTTTGAACGTTGTTCTTTTGTAAGATATCTTTCGCAGAGCTTTTTGACGTCATGAAGGAAACCATGATGAAAGAGTTGCCGCATACTGATGTTAATGGACATCTGTTGTAAAGAGATACCTTTTTCTTCCCACTTTTTAAATGTTTGCAATGCCTCTTTTAAAATCTCATACCCCAACTCTATAATGAAACCCGTTTTTTCAGAAATAGGGATAAACTCCTCAGGACCAACTTCTCCAAGTTTTTCATTATTCCAGCGTGCAAGGACTTCACAACCAATAATCTCATTTTCAGGACTGTACTGTGGCTGGTAGGTCAGTGATATTTCGTTATTTTTAAGAGAAAAATGTAATAAACGCTCTATTTCTAGTTTCCATTCGACCCGTTTTGCAAGTTTCTTATTGAAGAATATAATGCCATTCCTACCCTGTACTTTAGCCTCATACATCGCAATATCAGCTTCCTTGATAAAGGTATTGGCCTCCATTTTAGGATTACTGATAATACTCACACCAATACTGGCACTAATATATAAATGATGTCCTTCTATATGGTAACTTTCTCTAATAATTCCCAGTAATTTCTTTGAAAAATGTAACGCATGCTCCAGACATTCCTCCTTTGTATCATAAGAAGAACTGAGGATACAAAACTCATCTCCTCCAAGACGGGATACATCGTTTTGATGTTCTTTTGAAAGAGATAACATACGCTTTGCGACTTCATGAAGTAACATATCTCCAATATCATGTCCCAAGGTATCATTTATAGTCTTAAAATAATCCAGATCGATCAGTAACAGATAGATATGTTTGTTATCCTGTTTTTGGCTTTTCATAGCGTCATTGAGAAGTTCAATAAAATAACGCCTATTCCCAAGTGAAGTTAACGAGTCATGATAGGCCTGGTATTGACTTTTAATGAGATAATTAAAGGTATTGTACGCAGCATATAACAGGACACCACTTAAGACAACGGTAAAAAAAGCCAGTAGGTAACTGTAAAACTCACCTATCAAGATAAAATAAATGGTCAAAGGCAACATGAGACTGACCAAAGTAACAATAGCCAGCTTTCTCTGTGAAACCAAAATGGTCGTAGAAACGACAGCACAACCCAATTGTGTTGCAATGGCCACATAATGTAACTCTATAGCACTACGTGATGTATATAGCAGGAACATGATAGTCCAAACAGAGAAATAACTAAATAAAAAATATCTCAGTTGCCCAAGCCATTTTTCTTTTTGTTGCATATTAAGATCATTCTCCAAAAAGACTTTATGCAATCTATACCCCCAAAAAGAGAGTACCAATACGAGAGAAAACCATAAAAGTTCAGGCAACAAAGAGGAATATAGCCATCCGATATAAATATACCCCCCACCAGTACCGGCAAAAAGTGCAATCACTACAAGTATCTGTTTGTGCATAAAATTATAAAAGTTCATATTGTCGAGCATTGAATACCTTAAAGTGGTTCTTAAATAACTGGTTTATAATTATTTTATTTTTAATTGTTATTTATGATTATAACTGATTACACATAAAATAAATGTCTACTATTTTTGCTAAATTGCTGTGTATTAGATGAGTTGTTTTGTAAAGATAAAGAAAATTGGTGGAGCATAACGGGATCGAACCGATGACCTCTTCGCTGCCAGCGAAGCGCTCTCCCAGCTGAGCTAATTCCCCAAAGATGGTAATGCAGAAGGATTGTAGCAAAAGGGAGGTTAGAGTTTCCCTTTTACTTACAAACTATGAACGTTCTGTGATTTCTAGTAGGTGGTAACCAAATTGTGTTTGTACTGGTCCATGAACCACGCCTACTTCGTCATTAAAAACCACTTTGTCAAACTCTGGAACCATTTGCCCTTGACCAAAGCTACCTAGTGCGCCACCGTTGGCACCTGATGGACAAGTTGAATTCTCTTTTGCTGCTTGTTCAAAAGTGATTTCACCTGCGTTGATTTTTTCTTTTAGATCTTTACATGTTCCTTCGTCTGCTACGAGTATATGTCTTGCTGATGCTGTTGCCATTGTTAATCCTTTTTTATTTTACTATTGATTTAAAGTGAAGGGTCAAATGCGACCAATTCACCTTTTTTGAGTCGAGGTATTATATCGGTTCGTATCTTACGAATGAGATAGGATTTTTTTTCAAACGGTATTTGTGGCGAACCTGCGATGCTTTTTAACTTCAAATCATAATGTTTTATGAGGAAATTACGCAAGGCATTGTTGAGTTCTGCTTCATCTAAAATAGCAAAACTTTCATCCACAGAAAGTCCCACCAAACCAGGGTGTTCATGTTGGCCTTCAATGAGCGCGGTTAAAAGTCCTGCGTAATTTCCAAACATCGTCACATCCATGACAGAGAGTACATTGTCTATAAATGCTGGGGTTTCGATGAGGGTTTTTAAAATGCTTAACTGTGCCACATCATCTCTTTTTTGAGAAAAGTTTTCTCTGGCCCTCTCAGGTTTGGCACCTTTCCCAAAGAAAGAAGGAGAAAGTCCAAGTAAGGTAGCTGCTTCTGGAATGTACGCATCTTTAATGATGGGGCTTAAGGTGTCCAAGTACTGCTTCATAGCGCCAAA
>WTAE01000079.1 GCA_013139765.1 Sulfurovum sp. | reverse complement strand
GCAGCATCTTCAAAGTCCAAACTTTTAGCCGCCAAAAGCATTTTGGCTTTTAACTCTTTTACCAGTTGTTGACGTTCTGCTTTGGGCATTTTGTCTAACTTCGATGCTTTGTTGTACAACTCTCCAGCATCTTCTACTTTCAGGTCAGCATCCAAGTCACGCAGGGTAGTTTTTGGTGTAATGCCATGTTCTTTGTTGAATTCCATTTGCTTTTCACGTCTAGCCGCCGTAGTGTCAATGGTAAATTGCATGGAGTCAGTAACTCGTTTAGCATACATCAGGACCACACCATTGGCATTCCGTGCAGCACGTCCAGAAGTTTGTATGAGTGCAGTACGTGAACGTAAAAAACCTTCTTTGTCTGCATCTAAAATGGCGACAAGACTGACTTCTGGAAGGTCAAGTCCTTCTCTAAGTAGGTTAATCCCAATCAAAATGTCAAACTCTCCCAAACGTAAAGAACGTATGGTTTGGTTCCGTTCAATAGCATCCATATCTGAGTGCATATGACGACACTTAAGACCTAAGTCATTGTAGTAAGTACTCAACTCCTCAGCCATTTTTTTAGTGAGGACCGTGATGAGTATACGCTCCCCTTTCGCAATGACAGGTTTCATTCGGTCATGTAAATTTTCTACTTGGTAGGTTGAGTCTATGACTTCTATGGGAGGGTCGAGTAAGCCGGTAGGACGCACTACTTGTTCTGCTATCACTGAAGAGAGGTCCATCTCAAGTTCATTGGGAGTGGCTGAGACAAACAAATAATGAGGCGCTTTGTCAATGTACTCTGGGAACATGAGTGGTCTGTTATCCAATGCAGAAGGTAGTCTAAAACCATGGTCAACTAAAACTTCTTTACGACTTCTATCTCCTGCGTACATACCTCTAAACTGTGGAAGAGAAACATGAGACTCATCCACAATGACCAAGTAGTCATCATGCATGGCAGCAAAGTAGTCCATCATAGAGTAGGGTGTTTCCCCTGGGGCTTTTCCTGTGAGGTGACGTGAGTAGTTTTCGATACCTTTACACATACCTGTACCTTCTATCATCTCCAAGTCAAACTCTGTTCTTTGTTTGATTCGGTTGTACTCTATCATTCGGTCATGTTCTTGATAATATTTTAAACGTTCACCCAACTCTTCTTCTATGGTTTTAACTGCACGTGCCAACTTCTCTTTAGAGACAATGAACTGATTTGCAGAGTAAATAGTGGCTTCTTGTACCCCTTCTTGTTTTTCTCCCGTTAAGGAGTTGAACTCATACACTGCTTCTATTTCATCTCCAAAAAACTCCACACGCCAAGCAAACTCTTCTGAGTACGCAGGGTAAATGTCTATGACTTCACCGTTAACCCTAAAGTCACCACGGTCAAAAAACTCATCATTTCTTTTGTAGCCCATATCTACAAGTCTAAGTAGTAGCGCCTTTTGGTTATGTTCTTCACCCACCACAAGTTTTTGTACAATGCTTTTGTAGTCATCTGGAGAACCTAATCCATAGTTAGCAGATACCGAAGCAATGACAATGACATCATCATGGTGCAGCAAAGATGCGGTGGTACTCAAACGCATACGTTCCAACTCTTGGTTAATGGAAGAGTCTTTTTCTATAAACAAATCTTGACGTGGCAAATACGCCTCAGGCTGATAGTAGTCATAATAAGAAATAAAATACTCAACATGGTTGTTAGGAAAAAAACTTTTAAATTCTGAGTAGAGTTGTGCCGCAAGTGTTTTATTGTGTGTCATAATAAGGGTTGGCTTTTTGGTACGCTCAATGACTTTCGCCATGGTATACGTTTTACCCGAACCTGTCACCCCAAGCAGAGTTTGGTACTGATTACCTTCTTCAATAGACTGTGAAAGTGCATCAATAGCAGTGGGCTGATCGCCGGCAGGTTGGTAGTTGGATTTTACGATAAAGTCAGGCATCAACTTCCTTTAAATCAGGGATTGAGACAAATTAACAATTCTAATAATAAAAGAGTAGCTTTTTATATGTAAAATAGTGTCTTTTTTCATAAAAATCCTAATTTCTAATTTCTAATTCCTAATTCTTTCGCTATTATATCACAAGAAAATTTTAGGGAGAGAGAAATGGAAGCACTGAACAGGTTACAAGAAAAAATAGAACAATGGAAAAAAGACCACCAAGCTATAAAGTCACAAAATGCAGACTTAAAAAGTCAATTGGCAGGTGTGGCAGAAGCACAAAAGCTCAAAGACTCGTTGGTCATAGAATTAGAAGCAAAAACACAAGAGTGTGATGCTTTTAAAGAAAATGTGGCAACTTTACAACGTGAACTTGAAGAGAAAGACACAGAGATAGAAAAAATTATTGCACAAGTGGAAAGTTTACTCGCGTAAACTCTTCATTTAAAAGAGGGTATTTTTAATGAAAAATGTTGCACTTACCGTTTCTGGTAGCCGCTATGAGATTAAACTAGAAGATGAATTTGCAGACTTTGTAAACAAAGATTTACAAGATGCAGGTATAAACTTAAACACAGACAACAAGCCAGACAAGCTTTTAAAAGCATATTTACGTCTTGCCAAACAAGCTACCTCTTACGAAGAAGAGATAGAACTGCTTATCGATACTTTGGATGGTGTGTAAGTAAAGAAGTTTATTTAAGTATAAACTCTCTCAGCTACGATTGTAGTTGATGCTCCGTTAGGGAAGAAAACCCTAACCAATTTTTTCCACAAATGACGCTTCATTCTCATCCCAATCTGCCTGAAAACTTTTTAAATCAAATGCTACTTTAGACGTAGTACCTAAGTCTTCATTCTCTAAAGCCTTTTGTAGACGTCCTTCAAGTATCAGTGCTTCTTCACCCTCAGTAAGCGGTAAAAGTACCACAATATGATTTTTATCATATCGACATACAATATCACTCCCTCTAGTAACAGAAGTAAATACTTTCCCAAGATTCTTTAAAAAGGTCTTTTTTGTTTTTTTATCAACATTGTTAAGTGCATCAGCAGAAAAAGATGCAGAAAGCATAGAGAGTGGATATTCATTTCTATCGGCACGTTCAAAGGTTGCATGTAACTCTGCCAAGAAAAACTTCTTATTAAATAGAGCAGTATCATGGTCATGAATACTGTGTTTTTTCATCTGTTTGTGGATGTAGACTCTTACAAAATAAATACTATAAAGAGCAAAAAGTAGTGAAATTGCTGAAATGATATATATTGTACTAATAAGAGGTGTTTGCACTT
>WTAE01000175.1 GCA_013139765.1 Sulfurovum sp. | reverse complement strand
TTCTACTCCTTATACCGCTAAGCTTTCGATTTTTGCATCTTCTGGAAGTTTTACATAGAACTTTTTAGTGTCTACTCTTTTTCCTTCGATACCTTTAAATCTTTTCACTTTTCCGTTTACTCTCATTGAGTTAACTCTAAGTGGGTTAATGCCAAAAAATTCTCTAAACACTTCTTTAAGACCATTTTTAGTCATTCTAGGAGTGGTTTGAACTACGATAACACCAGCTTCTTGAAGAGCCAAACTCTTCTCTGTATACATAATTGCTTTAATATCTGTAATATCTGCCATATTAAGCCTCTTTTGTCAATTTATCAAATACTGCTTTTTCAATCACAATTGAGTGATATGCTGCAGCAAGGTAAGCGTTAAGCTCATTTGGTTCAATTAGGTATGCGTTTTGGAGGTTTCTGAATGCTAAGAAAGTCTTATCATCAATCATCTCTTTTACTACCAATACATCTCTTTGCTCTAAACCGTTAACAAATGCGATAGCATCTTTTGTTTTACCAGACTCAATCGCAATTGAATCTACAACAAGAAGTTTATCGTTAGCTGCCATATCTGCAAGTGCATGCATCAATGCCAATCTTTTTTGTTTTTTGTTTACTTTTTGGTCATAGTTTCTGTTTGTACTTGGACCAAATGCAACACCACCACCTACGAATATAGGAGATCTTATTGAACCTGCTCTTGCACGTCCTCCACCTTTTTGAGCCCATGGTTTTTTACCACCACCACTTACATCAGATCTAGTTTTAGTCTGTGCTGTGTTTGCTCTAAGTCCCGCAGCATATGCTTTACAATAAAGGTAAAGGTTATGTGGGTGAACTTCCAAGAATGCTGCTGGAAGGTCTGTTGTTTTAATTACTGTTGTTTTCATTATTTAACTATCCTTACTAATCCTCTAGCACCGTTGTGTCCTGGAATAGAACCTTTAAGTACTAAGATGCCGTTTTCAGCATCAAATGAGATTACATCATTTTTTACAGTTGTTTGAGTGTTTCCGTATTGTCCTGGCATTTTCTTACCTCTTTGAACACGTCCTGGCCACTCAGCATTACCGATAGAACCAATACGTCTACCAAATCTATGCCCGTGTGATGCAGGTCCACCACCAAATCCGTGACGTTTCATACCACCAGAAAAACCTCTACCTTTAGTATCTAAAGATGTTTTTACCAATGTAGTTTCAGAAAGTACAGCTGTGCTTAAATCACCAGCTTCAGTACCTTCAGCAACTTCGATAGTCATAAATTTGTTAAACTCTTTAGAAACATTAAATTTAGTCTGCTGACCTTCAATGCTTTTGTTAAGTTTTTTACTTGAGTTGTATGCAACAAGTGCTTTTCCGTCTTCTTTCACTTCACAAACTTTCGTTTCAATGACTTTCAAAAGTGTAACAGGAACAGCAGGTACATCAACAGTTCTGCTCATACCAATTTTTTCTATAATAAATTCCATGTCTTACTCCTACTTGTCCATTGAACGAATTTCAACTTCGATTTCAGGTGCTAAGTCTAACTTCATAAGAGAGTCTATAGTATCTGAAGTAGCCGAAACGATATCGATCATTCTTCCGTGAATTCTGATTTCAAATTGCTCACGTGCTTTTTTGTTAACGTGTGGCGATTTAAGAACAGTATAGCTTTTGATTTTAGTTGGCATTGGAATTGGCCCTCTAATCTCTGCACCTGTACGTTTAACTGCATCTACAATTGCAGCAACTGATCTGTCTAACACTCTGTGATCGTAAGCTTTAAGCTTTAATCTAATTTTTTCCATATTTTACCTTTAAAAGAACTCGTTAGCATGGCAACGCCAAGGTGCCTAAACACAGGGCTTAAACCCTCTAACATAAATTTAGGAACGCGAATTATACCCAAACTTTCTAAAACCTCCAATGCTTTTTAGTCTTTAAGTGCTACAATACTGAAAAGTATTTCCTTTTAAAAAGGAATAATACAAAGGATTTAGTATGAAATTACTCGATTATTATCATGACACACATCCTCAAAATGAGTATTTTGTCCCAAGAAAGTGTATGATTCCCCCAAATACAGACATCAATCTCTTTGGGGTACGCGGTTCTGGGAAAAGTGCCATTGCACTAGACTACTTAGAAGAGAGTGAAGAATTACAAACCTTATATATAGACTTTGATGAACCAAAGTTACTCTTTGAGACTCTTACACTGCTTAAATTACAACATTATATAGATACCCACCTCATCACCCTACTCATCTTAGACCACTACCATGAAGACTACTTACCCTCTTTCCCAAATGTAGAGCAACTCATTGTCCTTACACGTAAACCTTTGCAGGACAAAGACTTCAGATCCCTAGAACTATTTCCTCTAGACTATGAAGAGTTTTTAGCGTTTGAAAGTGCCAGCATAAAAAACCGTGGCTTTAAACACTTCTTGCGCTCAGGTACCTTACCCCTACTTGCTCGCTCTTCCAAAACCAATACCTTGGCCATGAAAACCTTTTTTTACTCTGCGTTTGAAAGCCAGGAACAAAAACTTTTACTTCTACTTGCCCAACATCATACCAAACACCTCACTACACACCAGATCTACACCTTTGCCAAGGAGAAGTTCAAAGTCTCTAAAGACTGGCTCTATAAAACCATTAAAGACTTTCAGGAAGAGAAACTCATTCTCTTTATAGATGACCGTTACCAAAAGTCTGGAAAAAAGATGCTTCTTTTTGACTTTGCCTTTGCCAAGTACCTAAGCCTAGGACAACCTTTCATCTTACAGTTTGACACGATGATAGCCTTGGCACTCATGAAACACCAAATTAACGTACAAACCCTAGGCATACATGGCTACATTACAGAAAAGAATGAACTCATCATCCCTGCACCATTTGAGAGTGAAGAGTCCCTATGGGTCAAGTCACAAAACAAGTTTTCCATCTACAAAAAGTACGGCATCAAAAAAGTAAGCATCATCACTGTAGCAAACACCTATGAGTACCATATAGAAAAACTACATTTTGAGGCTTTGCCTTTTGATGAATGGTCTGTTATTAACAATGAAGACGACGTGTAGGGTGCTGTCTCCCGACAGCACCGGATAGCCCATTTAACTTTGGTGTTGTGGGGACACAACACCCTACACATTTAAAATAACTCAAAATTAACATCACTTAATTATTTTTCTGTTATAATCCCCTCGCCTCTTTTTAGACCTGTGCAACGGTATTGAAAGACAATGGGTCAGGATGGGAACATAGCAGCCCACCTTTCTCTACTGGGTGCCGCAGGTATCTGGAGAGGGGTGTTATTAACAGAATACTTTTTGAGCAAAAGCCCAAAAAGCAAACTTCAGCAGTTGGCTCATGCGACTAATCGCATAAACTAACTTCTTCAAATCTTCAAAATGAATTCATATACACTATCTGAACCAAAGGTGAGGCTTTAGTGACAGGAATTTAACGATTGGTATAATGAGAGGTGTCCGAGTGGTCGAAGGTGCAGACCTGGAACGTCTGTGTGGGGTAACTCACCGAGGGTTCGAATCCCTTCCTCTCAGCCATAACACACTGAAAATTTAACCCATCAACTACAAACCCAAGCTTTTTCATAGTATACTAGTCATAATTACATTGGACAAGGTTATTTTATGAAAAAACTCTCTTTATTTCTCTGCGCATGTGTGCTACTTTCTTTTACGGCTTGTGATGGTCCTTCCTTAGGTTCAGCCAATTCAAAAAAGAAATATTATACAGGTGGGGGACTGCAATCTGAATTTATTCCTTCTGATAAAACAGGACAAAATGGTGTCTTGAAGCAGTATGGATACAATGGGAAAATGACCTCTAAAATCAATATGCGAAATGGTGTCAAAGATGGTACAGAAACATGGTATGACGACAATGCAAGACCCATTAGACAAGTGCCTTTTATCAACGGTGTAAGACATGGGATTATGAAAGAGTTGTACCCTAATGGGCACACTATGGCAGCCATACCTTTTCAAAAGGGTGTAAGACATGGTACCGCACAGCTTTACAATAAAGATGGTTCAGTCTTCCGTACTGCTGAGTTTAGAAATGGGAAATTACAACACTAACTCCCATGTCACTCCTGCCTCACTATGTACATATACTTAATCCAAAACTCAAACATATCTACTTGAGTTTTGATGATGCAGGAAACCTTGTCATCAAATCTCCCAAAGTCTCACAAAAACAAATAGAACAACTCCTTCTTAAAAAAGCATCATGGATTAACTCTGCGCGTGAAAAACTCAAAGAAAAGAAAGGTAAAAGCTTGGACTTTTCTCAAAGCTGTGAAATTTACTTTTTAGGTCAAGCACATACACTAACTTTGATACCGTATGAAAAAAAACGCAGCAAACTTACTTTTGATGGGGAGAGCTTTTCTCTCTACTATTCTGTGTATGATGAAAAGGTATTTCAAAAAAAGATTGATGCTTTTTACAAAGAAGAAGCCCAAACACATCTCCCTTCACAAATAGAGGATTGGTCCCAGACCATGGGATTAGAGTACCAAAACATTTCGTTTAGAAAAACCAAAAGACAATGGGGGAGTTGTTCGGGGAAGAACCATTTGAGTTTTAACACTATGTTAATGAAACTCCCCCTAGATGTGATACAATACATCATTGTACACGAGCTAGCGCACATCAAACACAAACACCACCAAAAGACATTTTGGAAACTTGTAGAGTGCTATCTCCCTGACTACAAACAAACGGTACAAACACTCAAAGCGTTTAGTACTTAAGGATAACTATGGATTTTTATTTACTGGCATTTATGCTCATTCTACTTTTTGGGTCCGTATTGGTCTATGTCTATTATCTCAAAGAGAAAAAAGAGCAGCTAGACAGCATAAGAAGAGGCTTTTGCCCCAAATGTAAGCAAGACAGCATTGAACTGAGTGATCAGCGTTCAGGTGGCTGTTCTGGCCCAAAGATGCTTACTTTTGAATGTCTCTCTTGTGGATACACAAACTCTTTTGCTGTAGACCCTTCAGATGGGAGCTGTGGCTCAGGTGGCTGTCGTTAAGCTTAGTCGTGATATAACCCTTAAAACTATACAATAAAGGCAAACCTTATGAACTTTGGTACATCCTCTTTAGACTTTTCTATCCTTCCTTATGTAGAAGGAGTAAACCCTCCTGTTACCAAACCTAACCCAGCATTTTTAACAGAGGTAGGCGAACAAGGTATCCGTGACTTACTCGACAGATTTTATATGGCACTGCATGTTGGTCCCATCAAAGACATTTTCCCTGAAAGTAAAGAAGAGATGAAAATTGCAGCACAGTTCTCTGCTGATTTCTTCATACAAATTTGTGCTGGTCCAAAATACTTTAACCAAAACAGAGGGGCACCTCAAATGAGAGGCAGACATGCACCTTTTCGCATTACGCCTAATGCAAGACTACATTGGTTAGTAACATTTGAAGAAGCATTGGCTCCTATTATTGAGGGGAAAGTTACGTCTGATGAGAATATGCAGAGTTTTTGGAATTATTTGAATGTGTTTTCGCAGTGGATGGTCAATTCTAAGGATTGATGTGGCTCATCAAATTTAAGCATACATCTTCGTTATTCCTTTATTTGGTATCTATGATGTTTTGTTTAGCTGCCTCTTTGTTTGACTGTGGTGTTGTTTCTCTCTTCATTTTTTTAGAAAAAACGAAGCAAAAAAGCGTCACTCCTCTCGAATCGCTAATCGCTTATTCGGTCGTTCGGAGTGACCTTTCTTTCTAATGGAAATATAGGCTATCGCCGACTGTGGGAGTTTTACTTTTTAATATCTTTTATAGGCTAACAAAG
>WTAE01000004.1 GCA_013139765.1 Sulfurovum sp. | reverse complement strand
ATTGTTTTACGCTAAAGTTAAGGCGTGTATAGTCCACTCTAGCTAAATTTTAAGACCTTAAGTTTACTACTTATAATAGTTAATCTAATGCACATTAAGAAATACTGTTCTCTATCTTTTTCCATACCGTTTTACCTGTGGCACAAACATTATCACTGCCTTTGATATGAATGGTATGAATAAAGGTATTGTCTTCTACACTGCTTTTAGTTAAAGAGACAATTTCATCTCCATAATGTGCTTCTTTAATAAAACGCCCATCAATCGCATACAAATAATACCCTTCAAGTATCTCTTCAGGCATAGACTCTAACAGCCATTGTAAGTACCGTATGTTATTGACGTGTTTATTACTATCCATATCGTACATATTGACTTTAAATTCTTTTATGTACTTAGCACTTTCAACTTGTTCAAGTTTGGAACTGATGTCATGTTCAAGACATACTTCTTCAGACGAAGACCATTTTTCTTTAAAGTCAGGGTGTATTTTTGTGGGTCTTCGTTTCTCAATATCATAAAAAACCCATAACCCTTTGGCGCGTCCTATTTCATTATAGTTTTCATCATAAATGATGTTTTCTCTAAAACCACGAATGGACATGTATTTAGAGATCCATGTACGAATGATTATCTTTTCTCTGTAACGAGGGTAACGGTCCATTTGCATGACACCAGAGAGGAGTACCCACCCTAAATTTTCTGACATCAGTGAAAATAAGTCATGCCCTATGGAGTTACAATGTTCTGCTGCTGTTTCTTGTAAAAGTGTTAACATTGTAATGGGTGTAGCAACGCCTTCTTTATTCATTTCAAAGTATCGCAGAACAAAACTTTTATCAAAATAATTTTCCATCCCTAGTCCTTTATATATGTCGTTTATAAAAATCCCTAAAGAGATTATACACAAGAAGTTGAAAAAGCCTCTGCTAAAAGTAAAAAGTGAGTAACGTAAGAAATAAGGGATTAAAAAAAAGTGGGGTAAATAAAACTTCTTCTTTTGCCAAGAAAGGCAAAAGAAGTGTGTGTCAAAAGACTTAAGGGAACTTAATTGATGCAGAACCCGCTGTAAGTGTTGCTGTTTTTACATTACCAACAACAATAATGTCAATACTAGCATCATCACTAGAATTCACAATAGAATACCCAGCGGCAATAGGTGTAGGTACACCTTTTACCATAGGTAAAATTTTAGCTCCATTACTAAGAGTGGTGTTCACAGCAGCACTGCCGTTTCCACCTCCTCCACATCCTGTAAACATTGCTGCTGTAAGTACCACGCTTGCTAATTTAATTATAGTTTTCATTTTTTATCCTTCTCTTACTAATTTTCATCAAATGTAAGGTTTTTATTGGCTGGTCTAATCGTTGTTTTTCCTGCCAATTGTCCCTCTACTTCAATCACTGAGAATACTAACTCTTCTCCATCTGCCATACCAGAAAGGTCTCCACTCATTTCAAAACCTTTTCCATCTCTACCCATAAACACTCTACCATATCCATCTGCAGTCATAGAGATGACAAAAACACTTCCTTCATCATCTAGTGGTACAGAAACAATAAACTTATTGCCATTTTCATCTGTATAAAGAAGATCAAGTGGCACTTGAATAACAACACTTTTGTTTCCACCAGGTAAAATGATTGCTAAGTACGTTGTGATTGTTTTATCAAAGTTAACATCTGTCACAGGTGTTCCTGCTTCATTTCTAAGGACACCAGATGCATCATAAGTATATACAAGTGTATTAATTGTTGCTGCTACTGGATCAACACCACTATTGACTTCTGTGTCACTGTCATCATTGATACCATCATTATCACTGTCATTTCCATTGTCGGTTGTACCATCGCCATCTACATCTGAATCTGATTCATCATTAATGCCATCACCATCTATATCTGTACCATTATCATTTGTACCGTCACCATCAACGTCTACATCTGCACCATTCTCAATACCATCGCCATCGATATCTGAATCATTTGCATCATTAATACCATCACCATCTGTATCGATACCATTATCATTTGTACCAGTACCATCAGGATCTACATCTGCGTCGTTGTCAATAGCATCACCATCAATGTCAGTATCTGATTCATTTGGAGTACCGTCACCATCAATATCTGAATCATTGGCATTGTTGATACCATCATTATCTGTATCTGTGCCATTATCATTGATACCATCACCATTTTGATCCACATCAGCGTTATTAAGGATGCCATCACCATCAATATCTGGGTCATTCGCATCATTGATTCCATCATTATCTGTATCAGTTTGACCAGGGTCAGTACCTTCTACACCATCATCATCTGCATCTGCTTCATTTGGAATACCGTCACCATCTACATCTGAATCATGTGCATCATTGATACCATCATTATCCATATCTGGTCCATTATCGATGATACCATCTCCATCTACATCAGCATCTGCCTCATTGTCAATACCATCATCATCAATGTCATTGTCTGCAGTGTCTGGAATACCATCTTCATCTGTATCGGTATCATCTACCATATCATGTGCATCATTGATACCATCATTATCTGAATCAGTTTGATCAGGGTCAGTACCTTCTACACCATCATCATCTGCATCTGCTTCATTAGAAATACCATCACCATCAATATCATTATCAACAGCATCCGGGATACCATCTGCATCTAGATCTTCATTATTATCGGCATTTGGATACTGGTCCATAAAGTCTGGTATACCATCATTGTCGCTATCTCTATAGTCAACGTTACCAGAGTTAATCAATGCAATCGCTTCAGGAGATTCTACTCTTCCACAAGCTTCCATATTTGTAATTGATGGTGGAATCATACCTGGCATCATTTGCCCAAATGCCATACCTAAAGCAATTGCTGATTCATTACCACAAGTCATCATTTTTGTACCAAGTACAGTCATGAATCTTTCACCATATGGTGCCATACCTGTCATGTTACCAGCTTCATCAAATGTCATAAGCATTGGCATTAATCCTTGGAAAAGTGCCATTGTAGCTTCTGGGTCAGAAGCCATCATTGTTGCTAAACCTTCAATCATCGCTTGGTTAAAATTGTAAGACTCTGCTATATGCTCTACACCCTCAGCATCAAGAGCAAGGAACATAAAGTCTAACATTGCTTTTTGATACTCAGGAGATACTTGTCCAAGTAATGCAAACATAGTACCTGCAGTTTGAGGATCACTCATTGCAAGTTCAAGCATACCTTCCCATGCACGTTCAAGTGCATCATCATTATTGCTTACGCTTCCTAAACTTGAGAACATGACATATGCTTCTGTAGGAATTTCAGAAATAATAGAAATATCAAAATTTGGATCCATCATAATTGGCATCATTCTTTGCATAGATAAATTAAAGAATTCTGTAGCTCTTGCTTGTGTATCTTTCTCTTCAATTAATTTACCAATAAGAGAAATCATACTGTCATTCTTCATCATAGAGATTAAAATATCATCTGTAATGATGCTGTCATTTTTCATAATTTTGACCATAAGATCAAAAGTAATATCCCCATCTAGACCAGGAAGCTTAAGTAAAAGACCAAAGATATAATCTGCACCTTTCCCAGCACCATTTTCTAAAAGAAATACTACGCCATCTTCTAAAGCACCACCAACCACATCTTCAACTGTATCGACAATAGTCTCTTGCACTTCTGTGATACTATCTACGATGTCATCCCATCTGTCTGAGAACCATCCTGCTTGTGCCTGAGGGGATACCGTTAGTCCTACGAGGACAGCACATGTTACTACACTACGTTTTACGCTTCTTCTTTTGTCCATAAAAGAATTCTCCTAAATATAAAAATTTGTTTTGATGTGTAGCTTGGCAATCTCTCATATACAAGTGTATATGTCAGCAAGACCCATAGCTTTCCGGCCCTGCTTTACAACAGGTGTGGCTATATTCTAAAATTGAATTTCAGAGTATAGACTATTTAATATGTTGATATAATTTAATTTAATAAGTAAAATAGATTAATTCTTTAATTGTTTCTAAAAGTAACTTATAGTTTAAGGCAATGAAAATGATAATTTAAAGAATTATATTTTAATTTAGATCTCTAAAACGTTGTATTATTTTGAGAAATGCTGATAGTCTTTCACACCAGACCAGTCACCACCCCAACGCCAACCATACTTTTTAAAGAGTTTTACTACTTTGTCATTTTTTAACAAGAGTGCTTTATCTGCTGGAGAGCTATTTTGATGTTTTCTTTGTCTATATTTTAAAGACGCTTTATGTGAAATATGCCCTGAGCGTGAAATGTAAGGATTTTCAATGGAGTTTAAGTCAATTGCTTTCCCGTAAGAGTGTTTGGACCATTTTTTTGAGCCCGTTGCATTACGACAATTAAAAGCAGAAGTATTATCCGATTCTATAGACTGCCAGTCAGAACCTTTATAGTCAGAGACCAAACGCATTTTACGTATGGGATACTTAATGTCATAAAGTGCTACAAAAATCTTGTTAACTTCAGAGGCAACCTCTTTATGTACTATCATTTCCCCTAAACGTGTTTGACCTTTAAAGTCAAGATAGGGCAAACGTAAATAACGTAAATCTTTCAAAGCCACAGGACAGCCTTTACGCCAAGAGTTGCCTTTTATCATTCGTTGTTTTACTTCTTTACTAATAGAAGAAATACTAGCACTATTACTTCCATACGTAAATACGCTGATGATGGATAAAAATAAAATTGTTTTTCTCATACATTTATTATAGCACAGTCCAAATACTTACTATTTGGCAAAGAAAAAAAACAGCACTCTAAACACTAATCTGATATAATCATTTTATGAATAAAACAACCCTATTTCAACTACAAGGTCTCTCCCTATGAATGCTTTTGCCATACAACTTAGTAACGGATGTCTTGCCTCTGACATTGAACTTGAAGACCAAAATACCTTTCAATTGTTACAAAACCTTAAGGCCATTGAAGAGGTAGAAGGTCTATGGAAACTACACTCACTCTACCGTGCAGGTAGGATCTACCTTGGAAAAGATGGCAAGGGTTATGTGGAAGCTGAGTTTAAAGAGCAAAGAGACTTGCTTGTTGAACCTGACCACTTAGGGTCAGCCAAACATGGGGATGAAGTGGTAGTAAAACGTATCATTGCTAGACGTGGACGTGCTTCAGGGAAAGTCATTGCAGTCATTGGAAAAGCCCATCTTTTCACTATTGCCTACACCCATAGAGATGAGGAAGGTCGCTTTAGCATACTCAACATTCGTACAGGTGAACCTACACACGCAGTCATGGAAGGCATGGACTTAAAAGCATTTAAGTTAGGTACTGTACTCAAAGTAGATGTGGATAATGACAATGTTTTAGAAGTATTTGGACAACTGAGTGATCCTAAAGTAGATGAAAAAATCTCTCTAGCCCTCTACAACAGAGAAGATGCTTTTCCACCTGACTGTGTCACAGATGCACATGACGTTGAATCCGTAGTCACAAAAGAGGAACACCCAGACCGTGTCGACCTTACTCACTTAGACTTTTGTACCATTGACCCCGTGACTGCAAAAGATTTTGATGATGCCATCTATTTTGACAATGAAACCTATACACTTTATGTGGCCATTGCCGATGTTTCCCACTATGTACCCTACTTTACAAACATTGACAAAGAGGCTAAAAAACGTGGTTTTACGACGTATTTACCCCACAAATCTTTTCCAATGTTGCCACGTGAACTCTCAGAAAACATTTGTTCACTTAAACCTAGAGTAGACAGACTGGCATTTGTTGCCAAAATAGAGTTAGACAGAACAACCTTGAAAGCAAAAAAAGAGACTTTCTTTGAAGCGATCATCCACTCTAAACACCGTTTTAACTATGATGATATTGACAAAATTATAAACAACAATGGTTCTGAAGCCACTGGAAAAGTAAAAGAGATACTCACCTACCTCTTACCTCTCTATGAAATCACAAAAAGATTACGCAAAGCCAGGCTACAACATGGTTTTGACTTTAGATCTGAAGAGACCAAACTTAGCATTAACGCTGACCACCTTCTCAAAGCCACACAAATAGAAACAGGAACCCCTTCTCACTCTCTCATTGAAGAATGTATGCTTTTAGCCAACCAAGCCTCTGCCAAACGTTTTTCGCAAAGTGCAGACGATGAAGATGCTTTAGGAATCTTCCGTATCCATGAGCCACCACAACTTGCACGTATTGAGCAACTTCTTACTGAACTGGCAGCCATTGGACTCTACGTTGAAGAGTATGAAGACTCTCCATCACTCATACGTGCCATTCAAAAAGAAGCAGATAAAATGGGACTGGCTTCAGAAGTAGATGCCATGGTCATTAAGTCTTTACGTCAAGCCTCTTACGCGGCACACAATGTTGGACACTTTGGACTAGGCTTTGGCTACTACAGCCACTTCACCTCCCCTATCCGTCGTTATGCTGACCTTATTTTGCACCGTCTCATTAAAACGCAACTGCGTGAAGATGAAGAAGAAGCTTCTTACCTCTTACGAAACATTGAACCCCTTTGTGCAAAAGTCTCAGAACTTGAACGTGAAGCCACCAAAGCAGAATGGGACTTTAGAGACCGTAAGTTTGCACGTTGGGCAGCAGAACACCAAGGTGAAGTTTTTGAAGCAGAAATAGTAGAAGCAGGAGAAGCTGCAAAAGCAGTTTTACAAGGAGAAATCAAAGGGGTTTCTGTCAACCTGCATGGAGACAATGTCATGCTCTTTGACAAGATTACCGTTAAAATCGTAGAAGTCAACATTGCCCAAGCTACCATCATGGCTGAGTTGGTTGAAAAGTTAGAAAAAGAAGAGATGGAACTGTAATGTACCAAAGAGAATTTGACCAGCGTCTTAGACAAGCACTTCCAAAAGCCGTTTTACTGTATGGTGAAAATGATTACTTGATTGACTTTTATATAGATAGCTATGTAAAAAAAACGGATGCCAAAGAGAGTATGCTCTCTTTGTACCATGATGAGTGGAACTTTGAACAGGCAAAAGCCTTTTTATCACAAAGCTCTCTTTTTGGGGGTACCAATCTTTTGGTTGTTAAACATGAAAAAAAGATTCCGAAAAAAGAGTTAGATGTTTTAGTTGCACTTGCCAATAAAAATGCAGACAATTATTTTGTGTATGGCTATGCAGGCCAAGCAAAAGATGCCAGGTCTATGCAAGCAGCTTTTACAGACAAAAAAGGTGGGGTTTGGGTACGTTTCTTTGAGCCAAACATTCGTGATGGCCTTGCTGTACTACAACAAAAAGCACAAGCCATACACTTAGACATAGACCACTATGCCCTACAACACCTCATGCTAGTGCTCAACAACAACCTAGCCCTTTGTGCCAACGAACTAGACAAACTAGCCATTTTAGGTACCAAAGTCACAGGCAAAGACATAGACAGATTGGTTTACTCCACTGCACCTCTTGCCACAGAACAGTTACTGATTGACCTTTTTAACAAAAAGCCGATCACTGAAATGATTTCAAAACTTTTAGACATTGGTGAAGATGAAGCAGCCATTTTAAGAGCTACCCAATACTTCATCAACCAAATCTTCCTCTTTCATGCATACATTAAACTTCATGGACATGTAGATTCTGCTGCCATTCTGGGCTATAAACTCCCTAAACCCATAGAAGAACAAAAAGCACAGCTTGCCTTAAAAGTGAAGTCTGCCTCTTTACTTAAAATCTTTGAACATTTACTAGAAAGTGAACTCGCCATCAAAAAAGCACCAGCCACACAGAAAGAAGTATTGCTTTATAGTATGCTGATTAAGTTACAGAGCTATCTATAATAGTGAAATTGTACGAAAATAGCTTATATTAATAATCGTCGAAGATTTTTGATAGTTTGTGCTTAGATTTTATGGAGGAGTAAAGGAAGCTACTGCTGTAGCTGACTGCACTCATCCATGAAAGATGAGTGCAAAATATCGAAAAGATCGATGATTATGTGAACATTTCTCTCATGACGCCGTTAAACCACTCTCTTGTAGCTTTGGCAGTACCCTTAGATCTATACTTACCATTCCCATCTTTAGGCTTAGGTACATTACCTTTTCCTTTAAGTACACCAGAAGGATCTGCTGAGAACGTGTGTGTCACCATAATGGCTTCTTCAGGTTTACCACCTACCATTGAGAAACATACGTTTGCAGCTTTTGCAGGAAGACCTTTTTTAGGATCATCTACTTTACCACCTAGTTGAGCAATAATTTGACCTGCAGCTCTGTGTGCAGCCCAAATAGCTGTTTGACCTGATGGTGGGATTGCATGTGTTACTGCATCACCAACAACATAAATGTTTGAATCTGTTTTAGACTTAAAGCTGTATCCGTCCATTAAAGCGAATCCTGCTCCATTGGTTTCAATGCCTGCCATGGTAATGACTGGTGAACATTTATTGAGAGGGATAAGGTTACACACTTCATATGCCTCGGTATGTGAGTCACCATCTGCATCAGTATATGTAATGGTTTTTTTAGCAACGTCTACATCGGTAACTGTACTCTCACCTCTATAGTCAATGATGTCTGGGAAAATTTCTGTCCAAGACTCTTTAAAGGCTTTTGCTTTTGCAAATTTACCAGGTCTAGTGTCTAGAACAATCACTTTTCCTTTAATACCTTCATTTTTAATGTAATTAGCAACCATTGATGTACGCTCATACGGTGCAGGTGGACATCTAAACTTACCAGATGGTGGTGGTACAATAATCACATTACCATCATCCATGTTGTCAAGTTGTCTTTTAAGTGCAACATGTTCATTTCCTGGCATAAGTGCAGCTGGACAAGCTTGTGCTATTTCTCTGATTTTATCTTGAGACCACTCTGGAAATTGGTTTTCATAATCATAAGCAATCCCTGGAGAAAGTACCAAAATGTCATAAGCAAAGTCACCATCTGTTGTGGTCACTGTTTTTGCTTTTCTATCGATTGCAGTCACGGTAGCATGGACAAAGCTGTACCCGTGTTTTGCTGCAGGCTGATAATAGTCACCCACAAAGGTGTCTAGATTTACGCCATCTAATCCTCCAAGAAGTGTGTTTGAAAATGGACAAGCCATAAACATATTACTTTTTTCAATCACAGTTACTTCTAGACTAGCATCTTTTTTTCTCAATGCTTTTGCTATAGTAAGGCCCCCAAAGCCTCCACCAATAACAACTATAGATTTCCCCGTAGCCTTTTTAGCTGTTGACTTTGCCTCACTTGCACCCGCCATAGTTGGCAGAGTTGCTGCAACTGCTGCAACACCTGCGAGCTTAAATGTATCTCTACGATTCATTGCCATAATGTCTCCTTCATATTATAAATATTTATATTGTTAACTAGTATTAGTCATTTAAATTATGTCAGAATGCATGATTGTATGACAAATTTTTTGATGATTTTTAACTATTTCATTGAAGATGTATCAATTAGATACACAGTTGTGTTATAAGTTTTTACTATCTTATAATAACCATAACGCATGCTAATATCATACGTCATAGTGGTGACTTAAGCTTGTATTATCTCCGCCGTAAAGTTCTTTAAAGTTTCAACTTTGGCTTCTTCTTTTACTAACTTTTTAGCACCTCTTCTTCCATGTTCTGCTTTTAACTCTTGTTTAAAGGCATCAAAGTAGTCTTCAAATTTATCGGGACCCAGTACTGCTACTGCCCAAAGGGTGTCATCTTTGTCTACTTCAAGCACAATGGCTGGAAGACCTTGCGTCGCTGGACCACTAATTACTTTTCCACCATTAGCCGCATCATAGACTGCCAAGTGAGCAGAACAGACAATCACACCTGATTTATCACAAGCAATGGTTTTACCTGATGTGGGTACATACTGAAACATACTCATGGCTTTGGTTGGACGTGTCATTTGGTGTGCACAAATGGCAGAGTATGCCACAATGGTACCTTTAGACCCAACACCACCTCTATAGATGTACTCTGTGCCATCTTCAGCTTTAAGTTTAATATCTTTCGATGCTGGTGTTTTCAAGTTAACCAAAAGTGCAGGTGTTGCCGCATGTGGGTAGTGAAAAATATAATTTTCCTCTTCAACCAAAGCAGAAGTTTTTAAGGGCTTCCCGTCAGCATCTTTGAGTTGGACTTTCTCATAGGGCTTAAATAAGCTGCCATCTTCGGCATATAGTTTTTGGGTAATCAGTGATGGTGCTATCGCTATAGCCATTGCTGTTGTACCAGATAATTGTAAAAAATTTCGTCTATTCATAAAATCGTCTCCTCTATATTGTTAATTTACATTTATAATATAGCACAATATTATTGATGTATGTCAAGGTTTTTCAATGAAAAATCGGTATTGCTCAGTCTTGTGTGTCACTTAGTGATACATTGAGTCTTTTCTTATGTCATTATATATAATAACTATTGATTTTTGACGCTATAAATGCTGATTACAATCACCACGAAGCACGTTAGTCGTTAAGGAATTTAAATCTATACAATTTTACTCTCGCTCCCATCTGGGATGATACAAACGCGTTAAATTATGTGTAATTAAGTAATAGTATAGTAATATAATGCTTCCAAAATTCCTGCTCATTTTTGGATAGTTGTACTTACAACTACTACATGGGCTATTAAACCAAAAGGAAAACAATATGACTTGTTATGAAACACTGTTTGTAGTTAAACCTACACTAACAGACGAAGAGACTGCAACTGTAATTGCAAAAATCAAAGATATTCTTACTAAAGAAGGTGCAGAACTTATTGCAACTGATGATATGGGTATGAGAAAACTTGCTTACCAAGTAGAGAAAAATGACCGTGGTTACTACACAGTTCTTTTCTATAAAGCAGAAGGTACTTTCATTACTGAGCTTGAGAGAAATCTTAAAATTAGTGAAGATGTTATCAAATTTTTAACTGTTAAATACACTAAAAACAAAGAACTTGCACAGTTTGATAAACTTGTGGCAGCAGCTGAGAAAAAAGCAGCAGCACCAGCACCAGAAGTAGCGGCACCAGCAGCAACAGAAGAAGCAGCTACACCAGCAGCAACTGAAGAAGCAGCAGCAGACGCTGAAAAAACAGAAGCGTAAACCCAAGCACTTAACAGGAGCAACCTTATGTACAACAAGATAATTTTAGCCGGAAACCTAACCAGAGATATTGAAGTTAGATATACACAAAGTGGTGCTGCAATTGGTAATACTGCCATTGCAACTTCACGTAAATTTAAATCTCAATCAGGTGAGCAAAAAGAAGAGACGCTTTTTGTAGACATCACATTTTTTGGTAGAACCGCTGAGATTGCCAACCAGTACTTACGTAAAGGTAGCAAAGTTTTAGTCGATGGAAGATTGAAGTTAGACCAGTGGACAGCACAAGACGGAAGCAAAAGAAGCAAGCACTCAGTGACTGTGGAAAGCCTCCAAATGTTAGGTAGCAAAGACGAAGCAGCACCAATGGGTGGTAACGGATATAGTCAACAAGGTGGTTCATCATACGATGCACCTGCTCAAAACAACTATAGCCAACCTGCACCGTCAGCACCAGCAGCTGCACCACAACAACCAGCGTCAAACTTACCAGAGATTGACATCAATGAAGATGAAATACCATTCTAGGAGAATATCATGGCAGAAAGAAGAAAGTTCAAAAAAAGATTTTGTAAATATTGTGAGCAAAAAGTTGATTTTATCGACTATAAAGACTTAGCAGGTCTTAAATTTTCACTAAGTGAAAGATTTAAAATCATGCCAAGAAGATTAACTGGTAACTGTAAACGTCACCAAGAGCTAGTAACAGTAGCTATCAAAAGAGCTAGACAAACAGCACTTATTCCTTATATCGTAGATAGAAAGAATGTTGTAGAAAACCCTTTTGAAAACGTAAGATAGTCTTAGACTATCTATCGACAGGCTTT
>WTAE01000145.1 GCA_013139765.1 Sulfurovum sp. | reverse complement strand
ATCCTCTCAAAGGTTTTGAACATCTTAATTTCAAAGAAGGTGTGATTAAGGCACAAGAGACATTTGGTGGCAAAGTCTATATGGACCCAGAGTATTATATTGCACTCTACAATGAGGGCAAAGTAGCATCTGAGCACCTTGAAGAAAATCTATTAAGACCTCTCACAGAAGCAAAACTTGAAAGCTACGCAAGCGCAGCAAAAACATTTATGCTAGAGATAAGTCCACAATGGAACAGCCTAAGAAGTTATGAAGCGTTAAAAATAAATGACATAGATGAAGAACTGCATACCTACCTTGAAGAGAAGTCTATCTACCTAAACAAAGAAGCATGGATAGCGTCACTGACAGAGCATTTAACCCTCTATGAGATACATGATGCACTCTTTGGTACAAGTGAAAAAGAACTCATTGAAAAAGATGTTATTGAGTACATTGCACGTTATCTTGATGAAGCACAAACAACACTAAGCATGTCAGACAGAGATCTTGGTATGTTCAATACCTTTAAACTCTATGAAGACATTGACCATGAAGGTGATTCAGAAAGTTATGTCCAAGAGATTTTGGAAAAGCTTAAAATCAAAGATGTAGAAAAATACTTTTTAACACATATTCTAAAACTACATGGCTGGGCTGGATTTATCAAGTACCGTTCAGAAGATGAGAACTACTACCCACAACAAGAACACCCCTCTTCACTCATGGACTACATGGCTGTTAGGTTGCATTTTGGGTTAAAGTATATGCAAGATGGAAAGATAAATGACTTTGATAAAGTACATGCCTATATCAAAGAAAACTCTGCCTATGCCATCTTAAAACTCTTGCAGTCAAAAGGTAAACTTACCGGTACCTATAATGATGCCATGGAAGAACACCAAGACTACCAAGAAATTTTAGATGCCTATGTCAAAGATGAAATAAATCTAGACTCCTTACAAATACAGCTTGCTAAAAAATCACTGCCTTCGCTTGATATGTCACTCATTGAGTTTGCAAATTTTGCAGAACTCCTTAAAAAAGAGGAAGGTTTTCTTTGGCTAAAGTCTTTGGAAGATACCTATATAACTGAACATGTAGATGCATTTACTGCAGAGCATGACTACAAGGAAAAACCTCTTTCTACCACTATTTTTTGTTTGGATGTAAGGTCAGAGACCATGCGTAGAAAAGTAGAAGAGTCTGGACCTCACCAAACCTATGGTGCAGGAGGGTTCCTCGGTATTCCTATCTCCTTTGTCGAATTTGACAAAGCACATGAGGTGGCTTTGGCTCCAGCAGTCATTAAGCCTAAAAATATTGTTTTTGAAATACCTGTGACGGCCCATGAAGAGTACAATAGCAAAAAAGGTATAAGCAAAACATACAAAAAAGTCTTAAGTGACCTTAAAAACAACCCTTATACACCATATATCATGGTAGAGTCTATTGGGTGGATGTTTGGTATCAAACTTTTTGGAAAAACATTTTTTCCACAAAAAACAAAAAAACTATTTGATAAGATAAAACCTAAAAAGCCTAAGACTACCTACACGCTAGATAAACTTAGCAGTGATGAGATAGAGAAGTATGTAAAAAAACTCCATATCAATATCATTAATGAGGTACTAACAACACAGTCAGGTATATCACTGGATCAAACTGAAGTTGATAGACTTTGGCAACACTTGATATTTGACGGCATGCTCTGTGAGAATGTCTCAAAAGAGGTACTTGAACAACTTAAACACGCATATCACATCACAGCCGAAGATTATGCACTGCAAAAAGAGAAACTTACCATGGTTGGGTTTACCCCAGATGAACAAGTCATGTACATAGAAAATCTTCTCAACATGATAGGTCTTGTAAAAGACTTCCCTAAATTTGTATTTATCTCTGGACATGGCTCTGTCTCTGACAATAACCCCTTCGAATCTGCCTTAGATTGTGGTGCCTGTGGAGGAAGCATTAGCTTGCCAAATGCACGTGCACTCTGTATGATTGCCAACAAGCCAGAGATACGTGAAAAACTCAAAGAGAACGGTATAGATATCCCTGCTGATGTAAGGTTTATCCCTTCAATGCATGTGACTACCACCGATGAGATGACATTTCATGATACAGACATACTTAGTCCTGAAGAGTTAGAACTTTTTTCTAAAGTGCAAAGTGATTTCAAAAAAGCATCCTACGAAGCAAGAGAAGAAAGAACCCTAGACTTACCTAATACCAATGAACAGAACGATCTTTTTGTGAAAACCATGGATTGGTCTGAACCTAGACCAGAATGGGGACTTGCTGGTAACATGGGTGTATTTGCTGGACCAAGAGACTCTTGTAAGCACATTCCGTTTAAGAACAGACTGTTTTTACACTCTTATGACTCGAGCATTGACAACGAGAATTCAGACCTTCTCACCCGTATATTTAATGGGCCACTGGTTGTTGGTGAATGGATTAACCTTGAACATTATTTTTCAACTGTAGATAACAAAATTTATGGTGCCGGTTCAAAGGTATATCATAATGTCGTCTCTAAAATTGGTGTCTACAATGGAAACTATAGTGATTTAAAGATTGGTCTTCCTACACAGTCTGTGTTTTTAGAAGGTGAAGCCTATCATGAGCCTGTACGTCTACTCACGTATATGGAAGCGCCATTAGATACTGTGGCAAAAGCAGTTGAAAACTCTATTGCCAAAGAATTCATTTTAAATGAATGGATCAGACCCATCATCATAGACAAAGCAGCCAAAAAAGTATACTCATATGAGTTTGGAGAGTTTAAAGTCATCAAAGAGCTTGCATAGTTTTAGCTCAATTGTGGTATAAGAGTGCGAACAGAACCCATCAGAGGGTTCATTAATATAAATAGGAAACAATATGTATACAATAGAAATTGAAAAAATGTGTCGCTGTGCTAAAGAAAGCGGTATGGAACAAAACTTGACGTTTGACTCAAGAGAAGACATGATTAATAAAGCACGTGTTATGGAGTGCCTTATGAACCAAAACTTTTGTATGACACACTTTTTTGAAGCAGTAGATTACGGTGAAAAAATAATTATTCATAGCTCAGTAAGAGAAATTGATGAAGAAGATGAAGATGTTGAAGATGCAAGAGATCTTATTTGCAAGTCTAATGTCGTTATTGGTTTTGATGCCAGTGAAGAACCACCAAAAAGTGCTGGTGGAAACTAAAAACTAACACTAGTTAGTTTTTAGTTAAGAATTAGTCTACATAGACTAATTCTTAGACTTCCTCAATAGAAATCTCAGAAGAAACAATATACATCGGTGCATTAAGCACATGCAACATTGCTGTTCCAGAGCCTACTGCAAACCCATACAAACCATTCTCTTTAATAATACTCACACCAAAACCCGTATCCATATAAGAAAGTACGCTATCCACTAGTATTCTTGATTGTTTGATATCGCTAAACGTGATACGCACGGTATGAAGGTCTTCCCCCTCCTCATCCATTTCAACAATGGTAAGTACCTTTGAAGACTCCGTAATGTTCCGTACAGTGCGAAGCTGCATATCTTTAAAATGATTGTACTTTTCTAAAATCTTATTTATCTCATCCATATTTTGCCTTTATATTATCATAATGACATCTTAGCGAAAGAAGTCTTGTTTAAGTTGTTATAGCGCGGCATACGGATTAA
>WTAE01000099.1 GCA_013139765.1 Sulfurovum sp. | reverse complement strand
AGGTGATGAGGCTTGCAATACCTATAAAAGCTATCAGTGCAAACAAAAAGACATGTGAAAGTCCTAGTAAAAAAGGGAAGAAGTGAATAATCCTATACACCACACCCAAAACCACGGTGAACTTAATACTATTATGTAAGCGCAGATACACCATTTCTACATTGTCACTATTATAGCGTTTTTTGAGCAGGATTTTTTCTTCTTGTTTATCTAAAAATGCATAGACAAATTTTAACACATATCGTGATAAAGTAATAATCACTACAATACGCATAATGACAAAAAGTGCTTCTTGCCAAAATCCTTCTGGTATCTTAGCCCACAATTCTAAGATCAATGCTTTAAGACTCATCCCCTCTGAAAGATACTGGATACCAAAAGTAGCCATACTGATAAGTCCAATCCATAACAATACTTTTAGTACAAAAAATAGATATTGTTTTGCTTTGACTATTTTAGACTTATTTTTTTCATACGAAGCAGTATTTTTCATCAAACCAAAGGCAAAATGATAATGTACCTTCAGTAGAATATACACACCGAAAACAGCCAAAAGAAGCAATCCAAAAACAATGATTTCTTCGTAGAAATTTGGAATATCCATATTTAATAACCTAATAGTTAAATGAAAAGTGATTTTAGCATAAGTTAGGTTTAAATAGCACAGATAGAGTTGTCCATTTGATAGAAATAAAGATGAAATTAAATTGTTCCGGTAACTAAACTGTCCACTCTCAATGAAAATTTATCTTTATAATAAAACTTATGATAAAGTAATATAATAATTTATAAATATACTTCTACTTATGAGTAAATACATTTCAATGGAGGGATGCCCTTAATGAATCAGATAAATGACAGTACAGGTGAAGATACTTTAGACCAAGCCATTGACAATACAGAAATATCATTCGAAGAACGTCTTACCTATGATAAAATAAGCTTCTACTATATCTCATCGCCTATTATGCTTGTCGGAAATCTTTTAGGTGCACTCCTCTTATGTGCCATACAATTGGGAACAGTAGATCTGTATTCCATTGGTATCTGGCTTCTAGTCAGTTTTATTATGTTCCTTTATCGATTTTATCACTATTATCTATTTAAACATGAGAGTGAATCCAATAAACTTAGAGATGCAAAGATCTGGATTGACAAATATTATACTAACACTTTACTCAGCGGTATTGTCTGGGGAAGCAGTGCATTTTTAATCTTTCCTGTGTCAGAGCTTTTAAATCAAATGATTGTGATTTTCTTTTTATTTGCTATTGGTTTTTCAGCCATGGGCATATTGGCATCAAAACGTTATCTGTTATTAACGTATGCATTGGTCACATATTCCCCTATAATGGTGCGTCTCTTTTTTATGGAAGATGAGATTTATACCAAGAGTGCATACATTATTCTTGCCTTGTTGCTCATCATGATACTCTCAGCAAACTATTATGGGAAAGTGATCAATAATGCATTGAATAATCGTCAACACTTCATAAGCATTAAACATACTCATGAAAAACTCAAAGAACGTTTTTTCTCCTTGTTTGAACGTGCACCTGTGGGTATTTACTATTATAACTCTGCTTTAGAACTTGAAGATGTCAACATGCACTTTATGCGCATCAATAAGATAGAAGACAAAGAAAAGTTACTCAATAGCAATCTTCATGGCTCACCATACAATCAAATGATCGAAGCACATGAAGAAGTCTTTAAAGGCAAAACAGGCAATTACCGTGGTCCCTTTCAAGTCCCCCATAGTACGCAGAATCTTTATGTGAACCTTTCAACCGTACCTATGCTTGATGCTGAAGGAAACGTCGCTGGGGGTATCACCATTATCGATGATATTACCAATGAAGTTACAGCCAAAGAAGAGATGCTTAGAAATGCCTACTATGATATGCTTACCAATATCCCAAATCGTACACTCCTCTTAGACAAAATGAAAGCCTTTCTTGGTAAAAAACGACAAAACAGAGAGTATGCCGCCTTACTTTTTCTTGAGCTTAATCACTTCAAGAAAGTCAATGATACCTATGGCCATGACGTAGGTGACCATTTGCTTCAACAGGTGGTCAAACGTATTGATTACAATATAGACAGTCATGAGATATTTGCACGTATCACCGAGAACAAGTTTGTCATCCTTCTCCCTTCTTTAGATATAGATCAAGAACTTTCCAAAGAAATGACATCAAATTATATAAGTAAAATAGATGATGTATTTGTCACACCGTTTAATCTTGCCGGTGATGAGTATCATGTTAGTTTCACTATAGGTATAGTACTTTTCAATGACATTGATGTGTCAGCCTATGATCTTCTCAAACGTGCTGAGACAGCGATGTATGAAGCAAAGAAGAGTGCAAGAGGTACAAGCCAATTCTATCAAAGCAGTATGAGTCAAGAGACACATGAAATGCTTATGTTGGAAAACGATATGCACAGAGCAATGGCAAATGATGAATTCATTGTATATTATCAACCACAACTTGATATAGAACAAAACAAGATTATCGGTGCAGAAGCACTCATACGATGGAATCATCCCAAAAAAGGTTTTATTTCCCCTGGACTATTTATACCTATTGCAGAGGAGAGTGGAACCATTATCAAACTTGAAGAGTGGATCATCGATAAAGCCTTAAGTGAGATCAAAAACTTAAGTCAGCGTTGGGATAACTTCATGCTAAATCATATCGCGATCAATATCTCTACCCTTCACTTCTTGCAGCCCCACTTTGTTGAAAAGCTGATGCTACAGATTCATAAATACGGTGTAAAGGCAGAATGGATTGAACTGGAGATAACAGAGAGTGGCCTTATGCGCAACATTGATGATGCTGTAAAAAAGATCAAAGAATTAAAAAATTTCGGTTTTTCGTTTGCCATAGATGATTTTGGAACAGGGTATTCTTCCCTTTCATATCTCAAAGAGCTCCCTGTCGATATAGTCAAAATAGATCAGTCTTTTATTATGAATATGCATAAAAGTAAAGGTGATGCCATAATCGTTGAAGCCGTTATTGCAATTGCAGAAAAGTTTAATTTTAAGGTTTTAGCTGAGGGGGTAGAAGATAAAGAAACATTAGAAGCCTTAAAAAAGTTAAAATGTGACATATTCCAAGGGTATTATGCACATAAACCTATGCCCATGAAGGATTTTGAGAAACTTCTTTGATACACCATAAAGAATGGTGTATCTTTTGAAATTAGAGTACCTTCGTAGCTAAAGAAGCTACTCTTGAAGCAAATGCTCCTTTATCTTTCGGCTCAATTCCCTCAGAGAGTTTTGCAGAATCTAAAAGTATCCATGAGAGGTCATTAAAGAGAGCTTTGTCTTCAAGGTTATCCAGCTTTTTGATCATCTCATGGTCTGGGTTAATTTCAAGAATAAGTGCTGCTTCAGGCATCTCTTGTCCCATTTGTGCAAACATTGCAGCCATACCCGCCATTGGGTCAGATGCATCTTTAATGACACATGATGGACTTGAAGTCAGTCTAGTAGAAGTTTTTACCTCTTTGACTTCTTCACCTAACACTTCTTTGATTTTGTCTGTTAAAGACTTAAACTCTTTTGCAACTTCTTCTTTCTCTTCTTCTGTTTTAGAGTCCGGTGCATCAATAGCAGTAATGTCTTTTAAAGCCCACTCTTTATAGGTACCAATCATTGGTGTCACAATGCTGTCCACCTCTTTGTCATCCATAATAAGGACTTCAATGTTGGCTTTTTTATAGGCTTCAAGAAGTGGTGAGTTCCTCAACACTTTTTCATCTTCACCCGTAATGTAATAAATCTCTTTTTTCTCAGAGTCACCACGGCTTACATACGATTCAAAACTTACCAGTCCATCTTCTGTAGAAGACTTGTATTTCACAATGTCAAGTAAAAGTTCTTTATTGACATTGTCAATGTAAATTCCCTCTTTCATGATTCTATTGTACTGTGTGACAAAAGTTTCAGCCTCGTCATCTTTAAGCTTTTTAATGGCTTGTAAAATCTTTTTAGTGGCATTTTGTTTAATGTTTGCCAAAATTTTGTTCTCTTGTAAAAGCTCACGAGAAACGTTTAGTGGCAAATCTTCAGAGTCAATAATCCCTTTTACAAAACGTAAATACGGTGGTAAAAGCTCTTTGTCATCATCAGTAATAAAGACACGTTTTACATAGAGTTTAACACCTGGTGTGTAGTCTTGTCTATACATATCCATTGGAGCAGTTTTTGGGATGTAAAAAAGTGTCGTGAACTCTTGTGCCCCCTCCACTCTGTTATGCAGGTATGCCAATGGCTCTTCTGAGTCATGTCCTATGGTCTTGTAAAACTCTACATAGTCCTCTTTTTTGAGTTCTGTCTTAGAAAGTGTCCACAAGGCCGTTGCTGCATTTACCTGTTCTGTCTTATTGACCATTTTAGTTACAGCGTCATCACCCTCACCCTCTGTCTCTTCTTCAGAGTAATTCATCATAATAGGGTAAGCAATGTGGTTAGAGTATTTTTTCACAATCTCTTGGGTACGCCATTTGTCTAAAAACTCTTTTTCATCATCTTTGAGTTTGATGTAAATCACTGTACCATGTGCTTCTTTTGTCACAGGTTTCACTTCATACTCACCAGTGCCATCTGTAGAGAACATATAGGCTTGGTCTTCCCCTGCTTTTTTAGAGATGACATCTACTTGGTCTGCCACCATAAAGACAGAGTAGAACCCTACCCCAAACTGACCAATAAGATTAGAGTCTTTTTTTGCATCACCCGTAAGGTTTTCCATAAATGCTTTAGTACCAGACTTTGCAATGGTTCCTAAGTGGTCCATTAAATCTTGTTCATTCATTCCTATACCGTTATCACCAATAGTAAGAGAGTTATCTTCTTTGTCTAACTTGATAAACACTTTTCCAGACCAATCATCTGATTTAAATGTGTCATCAGTGAGTGAAAGGTAGTTAAACTTATCAAGTGCATCTGATGAATTTGATACCAATTCACGGATAAAAATCTCTTTATTTGAATAAAGTGAGTGTGTCATGAGCTTAAGAAGTTGCCCTATTTCTGTTTGAAACTGATGTTTTGCCATAGCTTTCTCCTGTGAAAGTTAGATTTTGTGTGATTATAGTCTATTTTGGTTAATAAATGAAGACACCTTAGTCAAAGTGACTAAAGTTTGTAGCTCATTGTCTCAAAGTTCATTTCTGTGTTCGAAAAAGGTTCCACAATGGTGTCTATCTCATCAAAGCTGTAGTGCAAAGGATAACCGACCAAAGAACCTGTAGCGGTACTTTCCAAAATATAATACTTGGTATGATTGATCCACAACCCTTCTACCTTTGACAAACGTGCATCTTCTAAAGGTAGTATCACAAAAATATGTTTAGGTACCAAAACAAAATATGCCTTTATATCTAAGGCATGCAGTAAGGAGATGAGTAAATTGCTTTTGTCATCGCAGTCCCCAAAGTTTTGTGCTATGGTTTTTTCTGGTTTACTTTGTTGAAACGTTTCACTCTGATAGGGAATGGCTGTGGTGAAGTTAAGCAGTGTTTGCACTTGACAAAGT
>WTAE01000217.1 GCA_013139765.1 Sulfurovum sp. | reverse complement strand
TGTGAGAGTACTTACCATAATTCAGGGTGCCATCCATTTGTAGTCTCATACCTTTGTTTAGACGGTTGTAAATCACTGAAGAGACGAGAGGCATCTCTTCCTCACTGGCAGCTTCTTTTTGTATGATGGAGGCAGTGGTGAGTACCTGTAACCATTTCTTAGAACGGTAATTTCCATAAATCTTTTTTGAAATTTTTTCATACTTTTTCTCAGACTCTGTGAGTAAAAAATGCATGAGTTGTTTTTCATTAATACCATAAGGCACAAAGTATGTGTCTGCATAAATGCCCGCTTCTGGGTAAGTTGAAAATTCACTGTAGTAAGCATTTAGTTTAGATTCATCTAAATGTAGTTGTTTTGAAAGTGCTTCTAAAAAAAGTATTTTTGTTTCACCTGGGATGAGTGTCACTTTTTCCATTTGAGCTTTAGCAGTGGTAAGTTTATAGAGAAAATCGATACGATTGAGTTCCGTCTCTCCAATATTAACCCAGCCACTTTGAGGCTGTCCCATGAAGACCAAAATATATTTGTCAATAAATGATAAAGCATGCCCTTGTTTGTTTAGCTGTGCTATAATATGTGTAATTGAACCCTGTGGAACTAAAAGTGTTTTGCTCGTTTTTACAGGCAGTGTACTATAAAAGGCAAATGAGATGGCGAGGATGAGTACAATGTTTTCTATCGCTGCTATTAAAGTCTTTTTACGAAACAGTCTCATCTTCTTACTACTCCTAGCTAGCGTTGTGTTTGTTTGGCTTAAAATGGGGATACAAATCGATACCCTGAAAGTTGCAAACTATAGTGTGCAGGGATTATACATTAAACTTGATAAAAAGTTTAACCTCAAAGCTTCTAAGGTCATTGTTCCAAGGCGTAAATCCAAGCCTTCTTTTGAGCACATCGACAAAACCTTAGAAAATGTCAAATACATTTTAACTTTTTTTGATGAGATTGAAGTCAACGAGATACATTTTAAAAATAACATTTTAGCCATCCACTTTTTTGATGAAGAGCTTGAAGTAAGTTCAAAAGATTATGCCATAAGAGGTACAGTACGCCAAGAGGGGCATAGTCTAGAAGCAACCGTATCTAAGTTAGTACTTAAGAAGTATGATGTGACATTGCAAGGTAGCTTTAGCTATGACTTAGCAGATGATGTATTGGTCACCAAAGGAAGCTATAACGTTGGAACTATTTTTGGAGATTTTACCGCGAGTAAAAAAGAGAATGAAATTCGTTTTTCTCTAAACAGTAATACTTTTTCTGCACTCAAACCTTTTGTCGAGAAGTTTAATATTTCACCAGGCGTTAAAAGTTGGATTGTAGATAAAGTACAGGCAAAAAAGTACCGATTGGCGTACTTAGAGGGGAAAGGAAATATTGAAGACAAAACATTTGTTTTAGATAGCGATAGCCTAAAAGGCGAAATGCTATTTTCAAACTTCGATATCTATTTTAAAGAGGGACTAGAGCCAGTTAAAGCCACATCTGTTCGTCTAAACTATTATAAAGAAGGTCTCTTTTTTGATTTAGAAAAACCCCGTTATTTAGACAAAAACCTCACAGGTTCAAAAGTCTCTATTGTTAATTTAAAAGATGAAAATACCACCCTACATGTCAACTTAAAACTACATGACTCTGTAGATGTGAAGGTACAAAATTTACTAAAAGCCTATCATGTCCCTTTGCCTGTGCTCCAGGAAAAAGGGAAAGTGAAAGGGAGTATAGACATAACTATTGGCTTAAAGAACAGAAAAAAACATTTTAAAACTGACCTTCAGTTTATGCCAGGGGATGTATGGATTGAGAAGCTGAAACTTCCTATAATCTCCGGGTATTTACATTATGTAGATTCGCGCATACTCTTAGAGAAGATACGTTTAAAAGATAAGGTTTATGCAGGGGTACTTAAGGCTGACATTGATTTGAAAAAATCAAAAATAAAAGGGATTTTTGAGGCAGAATACATAAAAATGAGTTCCAAGTCTGAAACGCTACTTTCGCTCACGAAAAAGTCTCTTCCTTTTGAGTTAAATTATAAAAAAACCCTTGAACTTAAGGTGCCTGTCTTAGCCTTGAAGTACAGAAAAGAAAAAGAACGTTCTGTGATAACTTTGTCAGATTTCAAAAAAGTCTCTGCGTATGTCTCTAAAGATTTACCTATCTCAGAAGGTGGGAAGATAGAAATTGTGACAAAAGATTTTGAAGCGTTTACTTACAAGGGTATGCTCAACTTTTCTGCTTGTTTTTTATATGAAGCAGAGAATCTTTGCCGTGCAAAAGTGGATTTTGAAGGGAAAGTACTTGATGGAAAGATTGATTTTTATGCGTTCAATAAACACTTTTATTACAATCAAAAGAAAGAGCTTGTGAAACTTTCAAAACTTAACTTTGATTTGAAGAAGTTTCTTGAGACAAAGTCAAAAGATGAAAAAAATAAAACAAAGAAAAAGAGTGAAAAAAAGAAAAAAGTCTCAAAGAAAAAGAAACCTAAAACCTTACATATTTTAGGGAAAAAGAGTAATTTACGTTATGGTGACCATACGCTTCTACTTGACAGTTATGATGTAAAAATGGATAAAAATTCTCACATTCAAGCCATAGGAAATGCAGATGGTGACATCATACAATTTTCAAAAGTAGATAAAATTATTTCGATAGAAGCTTTACGAATTAAAGACAAAATTCTACATCCACTCATTAACTTTGATGGTTTACATCATGGGCGTTATACTCTGAATTTCAAAGGTAATCCTGGTAAAAACATGCAAGGCCAAATCTTGGTTGAAGGTGGGGTGATGCGTGACTTTAAAGCCTACAACAATACCTTGGCATTTATCAATACCATTCCAGCCTTGGCAACACTAGATAAACCTGGTTATTCAGACAAAGGGTTTGTCATTCAAAATGGGACTGTAGACTTTAGATCTATCAATACCAATAGAATTATTTTAGACAAGATTGAGATTAAAGGGGAGACAAGCACAATCTTTGGTTCAGGTGAATTTGACTTGAAGAAGAGAAGCATCAATGTCATTCTTCGTATTCAATTGGCGAAGTCTTTAGGCACTGTTGTTGGGAATATACCTGTGCTTGGCTACATCTTGGTTGGGAAAGATAAAAGTGTCACCATAGGGCTTAAAATTACAGGAAGTTTAGATAAACCAAAGGTCTCTGTTTCTACTGTCGAAGATGTACTAAGTTATCCTATTGAGGTGATTAAACGTACACTTGAGACACCTAAACGCATCTTAAAACCTGTTAAAAAAGAGAAAAAAGAAAAGCCAAAAGAGAAACCACTACTACAAAATTTTTAATCTTTTGGGTTTTTTACTCATTTCTTAGTACTGTGAGTGGATCTGTTTGGGAAGCTTTTTTTGCAGGGTAGAGTGCAGAGAGTAAGATAATTACCGAAGTCCCTATAAGAATGAAAGAGAAGTCACTCATTGTAAGTTCTACTGGGAGTTTAGAAGTCCCATACACATCTTCTGGCATCGTAATGATATCGAAGGTTTTAAGTACCCAAATACCTAATCCTCCCATGAGTGTACCTGCTACTATACCTGCGGCCCCAATGATGAGTCCAAGTCTAAAGAAAATAGATTTTATCTCTGTTTTAGTAGCACCTAGCGTACGCATAAGGGCTATCTCTTGTCTTCTACTCATGACTGTCATGAGTAAAGAAGAAATGATGTTGAGAGAGGCCACTAGGATGATGAGAAGTAAAACCAAAAAGAGGGCTTTCTTTTCCATTTCCATGGCAGCAAAGAAACTTCCATTTTGTTGCCACCAACCTTCTATGAGTACCATTTCTGGAAGTACAGCTCGAATGGCTTCTATCTCTTCAAGTGGATTTTTTGTATAGACATGTAATCCATCATAATTGCCATGTTCACGTTTGAGTAGTTTTTCAAAAGCTTCTATGGTGGTGTACATGATTGCTTTGTCATAGGCTTTTAGGCCTGACTTAAATACACCATCTACCACAAAACGTTTTTGTAAAGGCATGGTGCCAAAGCCAACGGCTTGTTGTTCTGAAAAGTAGAGTGTCACTTTTTGACCAATGTCTGCATTCATCTCTAAAGACAAGCCTTCCCCCATCACCACTTTAAACTTACTCTCTTCAGAGCCTTTTGCTTCAGCAAATATATGGTTGATTTTGGCTTCTTTGTTGGCATCTACACCGTAAAGCAAAGAGCCTTGTACGGCACCCTCATTTTTAGTGATGACTTGCGTGGTGTAGTAGGGTGAAAACTGTAATTGAGGGAATTTTTCTGAGAGTGAAGCCACTAAGTCATCATTCACTGCGTCATCACCAAGAGGTAAAATCGTTAAAGGGTAGTTCATGACAAAAAGTCTTTTAGCAAACTCTTTTTGTGTCCCATTCATAATGCCCATAGCTATCATTAAAACCATGACACCTGCAGCAATACCTAAAAAGGCCAAAAGTGCAGAGATGAAGATAAAGGGATTTTCTTTGTCATAACGTAAGTAGTGACGAATGATGTGCCTAATAAACTTTTTATTAGGCTTGGGGATGGTTCTCATTCTCATAACATCTCCGATGTTTATAAAAGCGACAAGTCGCGTGAGCCCTCTGCTGAAGAGGACACAGTGTCAACAATCTCTCATGAAAAAAGTTGCTCTAGAAGCAAGTTTTTTCATAGAGACAAATAAGGGGCTTTGCCTCTTATGCGTTCTGAGATAACAAGCCTTTTTTTGGTCCACTTTGTCCACAACAGTTTTTATATTTTTTACCAGATCCACAAGGACAAGGCTCATTTCTTTTTGGCTTTTTGTCTGCTGTGAATGGTGTGTTTTTTGACTCTGCCACTTCATCTGTGCTTAGTGTTGCATCAGCTACCTCAGACTCTAACTCTTCAAGTATGTTCTCTACAGCTGCCTCTTCTTCTTCTGGGGAAGTAAAGTCGAATTGTACAAGTTGAAGTACTTTTACCGCTTCAAGTTTAATACGCCCAACTAAGTCAGTAAAGAGTTTGTATGAGTCTTGTTTGTACTCAGTCAGTGGATCTTTTTGGTTGTACCCTCTTAGGCCAATTCCTGTTTTAAGCACATCCATCTCATAGAGGTGGTCTCTCCATTGTGGGTCAAGGACTTGAAGGTATAAAATACGCTCTATCTCTTGACGCTGTTCTGCTTCAAGTTTTGCCATTTTCTCTTCGTACACATCTGTCATCATACGGTTCATCATCTCTGCGATTTCATCTGCTTCTTTGTCTACAAACGGCGTGTCAGTAAACTCAATGTGAAGCTCTTCTTTAATGAGACTTGTGAGTTTTTCTGTGTTAAAGTCTTCTCTTGGCATACCGTCAAAGATTTCACACTCTGCAAGTAAGTGGTCAACATACTCAACACGGTTTTCTTTAATCTTTCCAGCAATATCGAACGCTGGGTCAAGCAACTGGTTTCTAAAGGCATAAATAGCTTTTCTTTGGTGGTTTGCTACATCATCGTACTCTAAGATATGTTTTCTTGACTCATAGTGTTGGTTCTCAACTTTTTTCTGAGCTTTTTCAACAGAACGTGTCACAATTTTTGAGTCAATGTACTCACCATCTTCTACACCTAGTCTGTTCATAATATTTCTGATTTTGTCTCCACCAAAAATACGTAAAAGGTTGTCATCTAAAGAGAGGAAAAATTGACTTTCTCCTGCATCACCCTGACGTCCTGAACGACCACGTAGTTGGTTGTCAATACGTCTACTCTCGTGTCTTTCCGTACCAAGTATCATAAGTCCACCAAGGCTTCTTACTTCATCGTCTATCTTGATGTCAACCCCACGTCCTGCCATGTTTGTGGCAACGGTTACTGCACCTTTTTGCCCAGCATTCATGATAATCTCTGCTTCTTGTGTGTGATTTTTGGCATTCAGCATGTTATGCGGTATTTTTTCTGCTTTGAGTCTGGCATCAATCATTTCAGACTTTTCAATAGACGCAGTACCAATAAGGATAGGTTGTCCCGTAGTATTCAACTCTTTAACGCGTTTAACCACGGCATCAAGTTTTTCACGTTCAGTGTTATAAATGAGGTCATTTTTGTCATCTCTAGCAATAGGTACATTGGTAGGAATAGAGATCACTTCTAGTCCATAAATTTGAGAAAATTCAGTCGCTTCAGTTTGTGCTGTACCTGTCATACCTGAAAGTTTATTGTAGAGTCTAAAGTAGTTTTGATAGGTAATTTCTGCAAGTGTTTGTGACTCTTCTTGTATCTCTACACCTTCTTTTGCTTCAAGTGCTTGGTGTAAACCTTCAGAGTATCTGCGTCCTTCAGAGAGTCTACCTGTAAACTCATCAACAATGATGATTTCATTGTTTTGTACCACATAGTCAACATCATTTTCAAAAATGTAATGTGCTTTAAGTGATTGGTCAAGGTGGTGAGAAAGTGCAGCATTTTCAAGGCTGTAAAGGTTTTCAACTTCAAAAAGGTCTTGGGCTTTTTGTAGTCCATCTTCTGTCATGACAATGGTTCTGTTTTTCTCATCAACAATGAAGTCACCCGTCGTTTGTTCAGGTTCACCTGCTTTGGTCTCTACTTTTTCTCCACGTTCCATCTTTTTGGCAATCTCATCTGCATTAGCATAATGGTTATGGTCACGTTGTGTTGGTCCAGAAATAATAAGTGGCGTTCTCGCTTCATCAATAAGAATAGAATCTACTTCATCTACAATGGCGTAATTGTGGGCACCTTGTACTTTCTCTTCTTCACGGACTTTCATGTTATCACGTAAGTAGTCAAAACCGTACTCATTGTTTGTTCCATACGTGATGTCTGACTGGTATTGCGCTTTTCTGCTTTGTTCGTCATGTAGTGCGTCTGTTAAACAACCAACGGTAAAACCTAGAAATTCGTAGAGAGGCGTCATCTCTTCGCTATCTCTTTTTGCAAGGTAGTCATTCACTGTAATGACATGCACACCTTTGGCTGGCATAGCATTGAGTACAACGGCAAGTGTGGCTACAAGTGTTTTACCCTCACCGGTTTTCATCTCAGCAATGTTCCCCTCGTTGAGTACCATTCCACCGACCATTTGTACATCATAGTGTCTAAGACCTAAGGTTCTTTTACTGGCTTCTCTAGTAATGGCAAACGATTCGTACATCACGTCATTTAAAGTTTTTTCTTCATTTTGTACTGAGAGTTTAAGTGTGTTAAATGCTTCTTTCAGCGCTTCATCACTTAATTTTTCATAGTTGCTTTCAAGTGTATTGATTTGTTGGACTTTTTTAAGGTATCCCTTTACAATTTTGTCATTTTGGGTACCAAAGAGTTTAAGAACACTTTTTATCATATTTGTTGCCTACTTTACGAGTTTATTAATAGGAAATATTTTAGCTAAAAAGTCATTAATAGTAGTTATTACTTACAACATATACAGACAGAGGTGTCAAATTTTATTAAACTTTCCCTTTTTTAATAAATCCGAAAAATTAAACTTACTCTATAAAACTTTTCTGCAAATCTTTATTTATTACGGTTATACTTCTATCCATAGAAGAGGGGTAGAAATATGGATATGATAATGAAGGCATTAAAAGTTTTTTGGGGTATTTTTGCTTTGTTGCTCGTGGTAAAGATTGTTGTGGGGATCGCACCAACGAGTCTTAACTTTTCATTTGTAGATGGAATAATGACTAAAATTACTGAAGCAAAAGAAGACAGACTTACTTTTGCTTTAGAAGCACGTAAAGGTATGGTTTTGTCAACCATTAAAGGCTGCATAAAAGAGCATAATGCAGGCATTTATGAAAGAGGCTATAGCTATGGTACACAAGGGCAGTGTATGAATGGTTTGTGTTCTTTGACGGTAGAATTTAACCAGGAAATACCAAAAAAAGTACAGCTTTACGTTCAAAAAAATGCTGCCTGTGTCTTACAAACATTTGAAGTACCCAAAACATTGGAAACTATAGGCTACCAAGTTAATTTACAACTTTCTCAGATACAAAAAGAACATTTAGGCATTAAGCAAGACGATAAAATAATCCTTGAACATTCCAATGGATACTCTTTTTCTGGGAAAGACAGGTTTTACTATTATGATGCTGCGCTTACAGAAGACATGCTTTCAGTAAATGACGCTGTACTTACATCTGTGTATTTCACACAAAAAAGCAAATAAATAGGGCAGGTATATAATCACGGTACAAGTCCTATTTGGGTATATTTCTTAGTATACTAAGGAAAAAGAATGAAACAAATATTACTCTTGGGGTTACTGTCGTCATTGGCATTTTCTCAGATACACTTACCCGAAAACTTCAAAGCCAACTTTAGCCAAAGCATCACCTCTACTAAAAATAAAGTCATACACTATAGTGGCAAGGTACGATTTTCTAACAAAAAAGACTTTAAATGGTCTTATCTGAAGCCTACAAAAAAAGAGGTTTGTACAGATGGTTTAGAAATCATGGTTGTTGACCATGATCTTGAGCAAGTCTCAGCCTATTATGTTTCTGAAGATTTAGACATCTCTAAAGTACTTTCTAAAGCCAAATTACACAGTAAAAACATTTATGTGGCAAAACACAAAGGTGTGTCTTACACCATACAGTTAGATTCAAGAAAACGCTTACACTCTTTGGCTTACTTTGACACATTGGACAATAAAGTACAAATAGCTTTTAGAAATATGAAGTACGGTAAAGGGAAACTCTCCAAAAAATCGATGTTGTGTAACTACCCTGCTAGTTATGACATGATAAGAAGGTAAAGAATGGAAGAATTATTGGAAAAATTACAAAATGACTCTACATTGATGTTGGTTGCCGGACTGGCAGTGGTGGTTTTACTGGTCATCGTTTTGGTGACATTGGTCTCCGCGATGCGTGTTAAAAAGTACAAAGACAGATGGTGGAACACAAATGTGGACAATAAAGAGAAAGCAGAACATATTTTTGCACTGGAAAAAGAGCTTCAAACGTATAAAATAAAAAATGCAAGTAATGAACAGACTTTGGCACAGTTTGATGAGACAAAAGATGCTTTGCATTTACTGAGAGAAAACTTTACATCTTTACAAAAGTCTTTTAATGAATTGGAAAAAGAGTTAAGCCAAACCGCTGCGAGACTAGAGGGTTCAGAAGGTATACATGCCAACTTACTTGAAGAACATAAGACGCTTAAAACTCGTCATGATGATGTGCTTGAAAGCAACAGTAAGTACCGTACAAACAATGCACGACTTCTCATGAAACTTGAGAGTGAAGCACGTCATACTTCTTCTCAAACAGAGATGATGACTGCCCATAAAAAAGAGATAAAAGATGAGTTTGAGTCTTTGGCTAAAAAAGTATTTGAAGGAAACTCTCAAAAGTTTGCAGAGTTTTCAAAAGAGAACTTAGACTCTATGATAAAACCTTTGCAGACACAAATTTCAGAGTTCAAGAAACAAGTCTCAGATACGTACAACTCAGAAAGCAGAGACAGGGCTGTGCTTAAAAATGAAATTAACTCACTCAAAGAACTCAATGAAAAAATCTCTAAAGATGCCATAAACCTCACCAATGCACTCAAAGGTGAGAGTAAACAACAAGGGGTTTGGGGTGAGATGGTTCTTGAACATGTACTGGAAGCTTCAGGTTTACGTAAAGGGTATGAGTTCGAACGTGAAGTGAGTCTTAAAACTGATGACAATGAAACACTTAGACCAGACGTGGTCGTACATTTACCAGACAATAGAGACTTGATTATTGATGCGAAGACATCACTTGTGGCGTATGAACGTTATGTGAATGCAGAAAATGAAGAACAAAAAGCCCAATACTTAAAAGCGCACCTTGACTCCATACGTAGCCATGTCTCTGACCTCTCTTCAAAGAATTATGAACGTCTTAAAGAGGTCAATACCTTAGACTTTATCTTTATGTTTATGCCTATTGAAGGTGCTTTGGCATTGGCTTTAGAACATGACAATAGCATTTATGACAATGCCTTTAGAAACAAAATACTCTTGGTAGGTCCTACCACACTGCTTGTAGCAATGAGAGCAGTAGAGAATGTATGGAAGTTTGAACGTCAAAACCAAAATGCCCAAGAGATAGCACGTAGGGCAGGTGCTATGTATGACAAGTTTGTAGGGTTTTCAGAAGATTTGATGAAAATTTCAAAACAGATAGATGGGATACAAGGAAGTTTTGTGGCAGCACGCAATAAGCTTAGTAACGGAAGAGGAAATTTAGTGAGACAGGTAGAACAGCTCAAAGAACTGGGTGCCCAAACGAGTAAAGAAATACCTAGTGAATTACGCGGATAGACGAATAAAGTCTTACTTTATTACGTCTATTTAATATCTAAACTTAATTTTAACTTATGCTAAGACCTGTTTTTTTTTCTACGGTCTTCACCCTCATACTCCACAGACTCTTTAGGTGTGACATCTCTAAAGTCATTTTCTAAAGTAACATTTGCCATGGTTTCAAACTCTGAAAAATCAGTAGCATTGATGTTAAAAGAAACTTCTGTGATGTGTATCATGTTCCATTTTTCAGCAAAAACTTCTTTTTGAAATGCAACATGCGCGGAGATAGCGCTATCTCCGTCATATAAATAACGTACATACATAGGCATGAGTTCATGTTCTGTTATCTGTTCAATTTTACATTCTTTGGATGATTGATGCATCTTACAATCTGCATCTCTGTCTGTATGATGGAAGTACTCAGACGTTAAAACCCTTTTAAACGTTCTACCTGGAGGGTCTACAAGCTCGGCTTGTACGTCAGGTTCTTTCTTAAAAATTTTATTTAGTAATCTTTTCATATGTTATTCTACCTCTTGTCTAAATTCAGTATATCATACTAAACAATATAAAAATGCTTTATCCTACTGAATTTATTATACATTTAAATCGTCACTGTGTAGTTTTGACAGCTTGATAGATAGATTGACTTGACTTTAGGGGTATAATTGGGATAGTGTACACTTTTAAAATCTAAAGGATAAATAATGAGTACAGTTAAAATTTGGCACAACCCAAGATGTTCAAAATCAAGATCTGCAGTGGCATTGTTAGAAGAAAAAGGCGTAGACGCTGAGGTAGTGAAGTATTTAGATACCCCACCTAGTAGAGTTGAACTCATGGCAGTACTCGATATGTTAGGGCTTAGTGCAAAAGGTTTGATGCGAACGAAAGAAGATGTGTATAAAGAACTCGGTATCAAAGATATTACTGATGAAGATATGCTTATTGGATTGATGGTTGCTAACCCAAAACTCATTGAAAGACCTATAGTGATTAAAGATGGTAAGGCAGCTATTGGGCGTCCTCTTGAGAATATTGTAGAACTTCTCAAGTAAG
>WTAE01000215.1 GCA_013139765.1 Sulfurovum sp. | reverse complement strand
AAACGAAGTGTACTATGCTCATAATTAACAAGATATTCCGGTATTTCCAATACGGCAATAGGATTGTTTTCTATGCGCTTTGTTGAGGTACTCCTATGTGTATCGATGGATGTATTGTCATTTTGGGATACAGGAAGTTCCCCCCAGGTTTTCCCACTGTCTTTACTTTCCCAAGAGATGTTATTGTCACTTGTCAAGGTTATGCTTGTGCCACTGTGGGTAATGGATTTTATTTCCCCCGCTATATAGGGGAACTCCTCTACTGAACTAGCACTACTCCAAGTTTTACCTTCATCGAGTGATGTCATGAGTGGTTCATACCCTGCCGTAGAAAAAGCCATAATGCTATGATCATTTAAAATAATTACATTGCTAAATTCTGGGAAGGTATCACTCTGTTTTTTCTCCCAATGTTTCCCTCCATCTATAGATTTTAAAACAATACCTGGGCGGTATCCCTCTCTGTCTGAAAAGTAAAGATACTCTCCTCGTTGGTCTGCGGCATTATCACTCCCTACAGCTATGACTAGGTCTCCTTGATAGGCAAGATCATGAATAATGACATCTTTCATAGTAATGGATTGCAGAAGTTCCTCTTTTTTACTTCCCTTTTTGATATCTTTTACTTTAAATATAGTCTCCATAGAGGCATAACAAGGAGATTTAATCCCCTTCACAAAGGTCTTGTCTTTTGATTTAACATGATGTATGATTTTATTGGCTTCACTGGGGTCAAAATTAGGATGTATCTGTACATAATCTACATGAAGATACAGGCTCTCATCTTTTACGTAGACTTGTGTCGCTCCAAGATTGTCCTGATCTAAACATGCATAAATCCCAGCTTCATTTTTAGTACATGTCAAGGTTTGAGCATAAGGAGAAATATCAGGTTCTTCATTGCTAAGGGGTATTTTAAAATCAATATAATATATCTTCTCAGTGATACTGGGTGTACCCACAATAATATCTTGAGGTCTCGCTAAGGTTTCATCAAAATGGCTACTTTTAAATCGGTAACAAATAAGAGGTTCATACGCATCCTCCTCACATTCCTCTCCTACTATTGCTGTATCATTGCCTTCTGTAACTGTCTCAGATATGAGTAACTCTGAGAAGAAAATAAAGAGTAACAGTATTTTAATGTATTTAATAATGAATCCTTTGAAATGTGAGTATAGTTAATATAAGTATATTACAATCTATTCTGTTAAATTTCTTTTTGAATAATGAACGTAGTATAGTTGAATCCACAAATAAAGAGCGTAAGGATACGTATGAAATATAGTCATGAAAAAAGAAATGAGCATTAAAATTCATGCATCATAATAGTTTTCTCTGGATCCTGGCTGCTGCTTATATGGTTATCTTTCTTCTTGTGTTACGATACAAAAAGGAAACAAAAGAGGCTGAGGCTTTTAGTGCCGACTTGGTTTGTATTGACCGGTATTTCATACGTGACCGAAATGACCCAATCTCACTAAGTCGTTCTATGTTTCAAAAAAATATTTATGATCATGATGTTAAAGAATCTGAAAGAAATTTTTTAGAAAGTATACAAAAAACCAAAAATAGTGATGCACTTTTACTTTTACTAAAAAAACGTTTGCTTGAAGTACTAAAATTACGAGAACTGTATGAAACAACATTGGCTTCGAGTAAAGAAGAACAGTATCGCGAAAGCAGTGTGATGCATGCCTCTCTAGAAAAACTTGAAAAACACGATGGAAAGATGGATTTGATACATTACTGTGCGACACTTTTAGATGACTTTGATAAAGACAGAAGTTATAAGTATGGACTTTCAGAAGTAGAGATTTATAAGACTCGCTATATCTATGGTTCTGTGGAAGCGATTATTAAAGAGGCAATTAAAAACATTACTGTGTTGCAGAAAGATCTTTTATCACGAGTAGAAGATGAAAGAAAAAAAATAGAAACAAAGTTTCATGCGCAATATGCAATGGAGCAATCTATGGAACATAAATTAAAGGATAGGTCTTATGTATAAAATATTTTATAGCTTTGTGATGATGCTTACGCTCTCTTTTTCAGATACAGTAATATGTGATGATGCACATATGTCAAATGCGGAGTTCACATCATGTGTATCTGAACAATCTGAAGTCTTGGAAAAAGAACTTGAAAAGGTGTATCAGAACTTTTTTGATACACATATAGAAGACAAGACTTACCAACTAAAAATCAAAGCGTCACAAAAAATGTGGAAAAAGTACAGAAAAGCTGAGTTGGAAATGGCCTTCCCACATACTGAGGATGACCGATACAATTGGACGGGACTTAGTAGATGTTATCTTGAATATAGCAATACTTTAACACAAAAGCGTATTGAACTTTTAAAGACACTGGATAAGAGTATAGATAAAAGTGGCTGTACATCGTATAAAGTATTTTAAGCGTCATCTTTTTTCTGTCAATTGTGTTACTATAGAATAAAAAAATAATTAAAAGGGTATCTCTATGAAATGGTTTATATCTATACTATGCTTCTTATACTTTAGTCAACAAGCATATGCCCAAGATATGTATTTAAAAAAAGCGAAAGCCTATTACTACGGAACCTCCAAGGTAACTAAAAACTATACAAAAGCGGGAGAATATTTTCTAAAGTCCCTAGAAGAAAATGATTCTATCGTTTCAAATAGATATTTAGCAACCATGTTTCTTTTTGGACATGGCGTGGAGGTAGATAAAGCACTCGCAAAAGAGTTGCTAGTGTCAGGTATAGAACGAGGAGATAGACGGTCACAAGAAATATATGATAAATATTTTCCATCAAAAGATACGTTAAAAGCTCAAAAGAAAAAAACAGAAGGGAAGTTAAGTACCGATACGGGTGGATACATTTACAATCACACGCAAGACTGTTATGCAGGAGATGCCAAATCTTGTGCCATTATTGCTTTGAAATATTATGAAGGCAGTTTGGTAGATCAGAGTTATTCTATAGCAGCAAGTTTTTTTACGAGAGCTTGTACTGGAGGCTTTCGGGCAGGTTGCTTCAATCTGGCAATCATGTATTATGACGGTAAAGGTGTTGAAAAAGATTCGTCTAAAGCTGCAGAACTTTTTGATGTGGTCTGTCGTGCTGGTGGAACAGATGGCTGTAATGCACGCAATATGTTAGTTCAAAACTCTAATGAAAATCGTACCACTTCAGCAAGAAAGGCGCATTCTACGCAAGAGCCAAATATGGATGAACTAAGCAATAACGACTTGAAATAAATACCATTGACTGTAGCATAACAGTACCCTTCTATATAAGAAATATCAAAGACTCCTGATGATTTTAATACATAGTTAACACACTATTATTACAATACGTCAAATTATTTAGGAGATTTGGATGATGAAGGAATTTCCCTGCTAGGGAATGACTTTTCCGCACTCTGGATGAGTTTTTTGGCACTGAGTGGTTATTTATTGTGGTATTTGATATGCTTTATTAAGTATCATAAGTCTTTTAAAAAGCCTTTAGGACTATTGTTAAAAATGCATGCAAGTTCCTGGGTGCTTCTTGCAATTATTTCTTTGATACTTTTAGCAGTGACAGGCATTGTTTTAGAGCACAATAAATTGTTCACAAAGTTTTTACGCAACACCCAAGTCTCACATACGGTACTCCCTCCTGTCTACTGTTCACTCAAAGAGGATATCAGGTCGATTGATCTGCATGAGGGTGTTTACCGTATGGGGTTAAAAGAAGATGAGGTAGTGTCTCATTGTGGGTAATTTTTTCTTCGAAGTTTAAAGTATAAGACAAACAAAATATTATATATAATATACTCTAAGGATAAAATAAAAAGGATGAAAAGATGAAGAAAAGTACAAAGTTTCTACTTGCTTTGGGTCTAGGTCTTGCTACTGTGGCTTTACCAACGCAAGCCATGGCAAAAAAACCAAATATTTTGGTTATTTGGGGTGATGATATTGGTCAGTCTAACATTAGTCATTATACCCATGGATTGATGGGGTATCAGACACCTAATATTGACTCAATTGCACAGGAAGGTATGACATTTACAGATTATTATGGTGAGCAATCATGTACTGCGGGACGTTCTACATTCATTATGGGACAAAGTGTTTTACGTACAGGACTTTCTAAAGTTGGAATCCCTGGAGCAGAAGAGGGGATGCAAAAAGAAGATCCTACGATTGCGGGCTTACTGAAAGCGCAAGGGTACGCAACAGGACAGTTTGGTAAAAACCACTTAGGGGACAAAGATGAAATGCTTCCTACCAACCATGGATTTGATGAGTTTATGGGAAATCTCTATCACCTTAATGCAGAAGAGGAACCTGAAAACCTAGATTATCCTAAGAGCCCTAAATTCAAAAAGCAGTTTGGACCTAGAGGAGTGATTCACTCTTTCGCAGACGGGAAGATAGAAGATACAGGACCACTCACAAAAAAACGTATGGAGACGGTAGATGATGAGACTGTTGCTGCAGCTTTGGACTTTATGGAACGTCAAGTTAAAGTAGATAAACCTTTCTTTATTTGGTGGAGTGGTACGCGTATGCACTTTAGAACCCATGTAAAAAAAGAACTTCGTGGTATCTCAGGACAGGATGAATACTCTGATGGTATGGTGGAGCATGACAGACATATTGGACTTTTTCTCAAAAAGCTTGATGAACTGAAAATAGCTGACAATACGATCGTATTTTACTCTACAGATAATGGTCCACACATGAACACGTGGCCTGACGCTGCAACAACACCATTTAGAGGTGAGAAAAATACTAACTGGGAAGGTGGTTGGAGAGTACCTGCTATGGTCAAATGGCCAGGACACATTCAGCCAGGAACATGGTCAAACGAAATCATGCATCACATGGACTGGATGCCAACATTCTTAGCAGCTTCGGGTAATACTACTGTAAAAGAAGATCTTAAAAAAGGTGGCGTAAAAGCGATTAACCGTGAGTATAAAGTACATCTTGACGGATACAATTTTTTACCATACTTAACAGGAAAATCTGAAAAAGGACCACGTAAAGAGATCATTTACTTTACGGATGATGGAGATTGTGCAGCAGTGCGTTACAATGATTGGAAAGCAACATTTTTGGAGCAAAAACAGGACACAGGCTTTAGAGCATGGATGGAACCATTTACTGTACTTAGAGTGCCACTCATTACAAATCTTCGTAGAGACCCTTACGAACGTGCGATGTTAACCTCCAACACATACTATGACTGGATGCTAGACCGTGTCTTTATGCTGTATGGAGCTAGAGTTATTGTAGGCGATTTCCTCTCAACATTTAAAGAATTCCCTCCACGACAAAAAGCAGCATCATTCAACCTTGGTGATGCAATGGAAAAAATGTCTGCACCTACTGCTAAGTAATACTTGAGCGTACATTTTTGACATATACTTTTGAGTCTAAAGGATAATTTCTTTAGACTCAACTTGAATTTCTACCATCATTTAATAGCCCTATACTTCAATCACTATCGTAATTAACCCTATTTTTTGACATTCTTTACTATAATCTCTTAAATAATTTTAACCTTAGGTACAGACATGATTGACTTAAAATACCTCCAAAACAACTTTGAAGAAGCATCTGCTAAACTTCAGAAAAAAGGTGTAGAAACTTCTACGCTTGAAAACTTACAAACACTTTTCCAAACACTTAAGACATCTAACGCAAAACTTGAAGCAATGAAAGCAGAGCAAAATGCGATGTCTAAACTTTTTGGGCAGTATATGCGTGAGAAGAAAGATGTGACAGAGCTCAAAGCCAAAGTAGATGCCAACAAAGAAGCAATGGTACCTTTTCAAGAAGAAGCAAGAGAAGCTGAGTCTGCAATGTATGCTGTGGCCCTTGCCATGCCAAACTTTCCAGATGACTCAGTGCCTGAGGGTGCAGATGAAGAGGACAATGTAGAACTCCGCAAAGTACTTGAACCTAAAACCTTTGACTTTAAACCCAAAGAACACTGGGAACTGTCAGAAATCAATGGTTGGATAGACTTTGAACGTGGTGTAAAACTTGCGAAGTCTCGTTTTGCCATTTTAAAAGGGGAAGCATCTAGACTTGAACGTGCTTTAATTAACTTCTTCTTAGACAGCAACCGTGCAAAAGGTTTTGAAGAATACTCTGTGCCGTTCATCAACAATGCAGCTATGCTTCAAGGTACAGGACAGTTACCAAAGTTTGAAGATGACCTCTTTAAGATAGCAGATGAAGATTTGTATCTCATCCCTACCGCGGAAGTACCACTTACCAATATGTATAACGATGAAATACTCACAGAAAAAGAGTTGCCACTACTTATGACAGGGTACACACCATGTTTTAGAAAAGAAGCAGGGTCTGCAGGACGTGACACAAGAGGTATCATCAGACAGCACCAGTTTAACAAAGTAGAAATGGTAGCCATTGCCCACCCTGACAAGTCACAAGAAGTGTTTGAAATGATGGTTCAAAATGCCTCAGATATTTTAACAGCACTTGGCTTACCTCACAGAGTCGTAGAACTTTGTTATGGTGACTTAGGATTTTCAGCAGCGACAACCATAGACTTAGAAGTGTGGCTTCCAGGACAAAACAAATATCGAGAGATCTCATCAATTTCTAACACAAGAGACTTCCAAGCAAGACGTGCGAAAATTCGTTTTAAAGATGGCAAGAAAAATAGATTTGTACATACTTTAAATGGTTCTTCTTTGGCAGTAGGTCGTACGATTGTAGCTATTATGGAAAATTACCAAAATGAAGATGGAAGCATAGTAATACCAGAAGTATTAAAAAAATATATGTAATGTAGGGTGTTGTCTCCCGACAACACCACAAAATATGGAGTGAAAGTGATAATTTTAGACTTCGAAACAAACTCATCAAACATACATGACGTGATAGAAGTAGCTGCCTTTAGAGTAGAATACATCAATAACGCATATAAAGTCTTAGATACTTTCCACCGTTATTATTTCTCAGAATATGAAGTAAACCCTCATGCACTCGCAGTACATAAACTATCTCCTGATAGACTTGAGAGATTAAGAAAAAGTGCCACGTATGAAGAATACTTTGCAGATGATACAGACTTTGTAGACTTTTGTAAAAACACTAAAGCATTGGTAGCGCACAATATATCATTTGAGTTAAGACACATAGGCGCATTGCTTTCATTTGAAAATCATTTTTGTACTATGAAAGAAAATAAAAAGATTGTTAAAGCACTCAATACTAGGGGTAATATAAAAAACCCAAAACTTATTGAGACCTGTGAATATTATAAGATAGATTTTGATGATGAACGGTATCATAGTGCTATTTATGATGTGACTAAGACTTTGGAAATTTTAAATAAAATGGCGTGTAAAATTATTTAGCTTAACTGTATATCCAAAAGTATACTTAGTGAGATCTATATGTTACTCTTTATACTGATCTTCTAATGCTTATTACGCAAGAATAATTTCTCACCTATAAAAATAACCAAGACACCTATCAATGCTATATAGATAACAATTATGTCAGTATCTGCTTTAATCTTAAGAAATGCACCAAGCACAATAACATCAAATACAATAGCAGTTAGAAGAATTCCTGCATTAGCATGGATCTCTTTTCTAAGGTGGCGAAAAACACCCCAATGTATAGCTATATCCATCAATAAATAAAAGATAGCACCCAATGTTGCGATACGACTCAGATCAAAAAATATAGTTAAGAATATGGCCATAACAATTGTGTAAACCAGTGTGTGATTTTGAATAGTACCTGGCATACCAAAATGGCTATGCGGTACCAGTTTCATATCAGTTAGCATAACCAGCATACGAGATACAGCAAAGACACTTGCAATAACGCCAGAAGTTGTGGCAACAATCGCCAAGACAACAGTAAACCACAAACCATAATCTCCAAAGAGCGGTCTAGCAGCCTGAGCAAGTGCATAATCTTTCGCCACACCTTCAGAAAGATATTCAGAACAATATTTATGACATATATCGTTTAACAAAAAATTAATCTTATATATTATATTATGTAATAGATAATATAGGTTATTGAAAACACCTTTTGTTATTAATAATATAGTAAAAAGGAGTATATTATGAAAAGTTTTCTTACAATAATATGTACTGCTCTACTTTTGATGGGAACAGGAGGGATAGCTGCAGATTTTAATGTAAAACCTCTGAATACTACAAAAGGGAAACCGGTATTTATAGAAGATGAATTGCTCGTTAAATTTCATCCGAAAGTTCCGTCACATGCCATTGCACGTTTCAACCAAACGCATGGTGCGACGATAATCACAAACTTACCTTTTGGCATTAGCCGCCTGAAAATCGCAAAAGGCAAATCGCCTGAGGCTATGGCAGCCCTCTACAGGAAAAACCCAAATGTACAGATGGCTCATCCAAATTACATCACATATGCAGCCATGACACCCAATGATGAGTACTTTAACCCTTGGCAATGGAATTTTTACAATCCTATTAACGGAGGCCTAAAGATGGAGGGGGTCTGGGATATAAGCAATGCCGGTGAAGGTACCATCGTAGCCGTAATAGATACAGGTATCGCCTATGAAAGCTATGGTCCATATGTGATGGCACCGGACTTCTCCTCGACACAATTTGTTCAGGGATATGACTTTATCAATGATGATACACACCCAAATGATGACCACGGGCACGGAACGCATGTTGCAGGGACCATTTCCCAGAGTACCAATGACAGCTACGGTACAGCCGGAATGGCTTTCAATGCCGCCCTTATGCCTCTTAAAGTCTTGAATGCCGAGGGAATCGGTTCGATGGCTGAAATGATTGAAGCATTCAACTATATTGTTCATGGTCCAGATAACATGCCTGACAGCGGTGATGAGATCGATGTCAATGTCATCAATATGAGTCTGAGTTTTGGCCTTTATGATATAAACGACAGCGTATTTAACGCTGCCATAGAGGCTGCCTATATGAAAGGGATTGTCATCGTTGCTGCATCAGGAAATGATGGGGCAACTGACTTTGTCTCCCATCCGGCAAACCATCCGTATGTCATTGCCGTCGGTGCAACCGATTTTTATAAAAATGTCACTGCATACTCTAACAAAGGTCCCGAGCTTGAGTTGACTGCTCCGGGAGGATCGAACGAATGGATTACTATTGGAGATTACTTTATTATTGATGCTATCTTACAGCAGAGCTTTTACACTGATGGTCAGACATTCCTCTTTGACTGGTTCTGGTTTGTAGGCACATCTATGGCAACACCGCATGTCAGTGCCACAGCAGCACTCGTTAAAGAGGCCAATCCGAACCTCTTAGGTGCAGAAATACGTACAATATTGCAAGAAACCGCTGAGGACAGAGGTGTAGTGGGAAGAGATGCCTCATATGGGTACGGGATGGTCAATCCATATGATGCCATCCAGCAGCCAATATCAGAAAACAAATCTCCTATACTGGTTTCAGTCAACATTCCTACTGATGGTCTTGAAGATACCATGCTTTCATTCAGTGCCACAGCAACCGATGAAGATGGCGATGATCTCTTCTATCAGTGGGATATCGATGGACAGACCTATGATGGCAGCAATGTTACGCATACCTTTGCATGGGGCGGTAATTTCAATGTTACTTTGCGTGTCGATGATCTTAAGGGTGGTGTCGCCACGCATCAGCAGACTGTCTCAGTTGTTGAAGTCAATGATGAACCTCTGCTTGTTCACAATGGACCATACAGTGCGAAAAGCGGTGAAAACATTACATTTGATGCTTCTCAAACATCCGATTATGACAATGAAGACGGTACAGTATTAAATGATCAGACACTTACCTTTCACTGGGAATTTGGAGATGGCAGTACCGATGATGGTCCTATCGTAACACATAGCTATAGTGCAGATGCTGTCTATGATGTCACTGTCTCTGTCAATGATACCGTTTCCGTAATTAACACTACTACAACAGCAACAATCGTGACACCTTTCATAAACATCAATGCTCCAACAGGACTTATTTTGGATTCTGTTAATGGGAGTACTGTAAAACTAAGCTGGACTGACACTTCCACTAATGAACAGGGTTTCAAAATAGAGCGGGCTCAAAAATATAGAGGCAAATACACTTTTGAGACGTTAGCAGAAGATATTGCTGAGAATAGTTCTACGTTCAGTAACGTTGTTCCGGAAATCGGCACTTACAAATACCGTGTATACGCCT
>WTAE01000005.1 GCA_013139765.1 Sulfurovum sp. | reverse complement strand
ACGGTTTTGCTCTTCATTTCCAAACATACCTACAATTCTATCGATGGTTTCTTTGGCATCAAGCGTGTGTAGGGTAGAGAAAACCAAGTGACCTGTATTGGCTGCATGTAGGGCAATATCGATGGTTTCTAAATCCCTCATTTCCCCAACAAGTATGATGTCAGGGTCTTCTCTTAGTGCTGCTCTAAGTGCATCTGAGAAGGAGTGTGCATCTTGGCCAATCCCTCTTTGATTGATGAGACAGCCACGGTCTTTGTGTACAAACTCTATCGGATCTTCAACGGTAATAATGTGCTTTTTAGTCTCTCTGTTAATTTTGTCTATAATGGCTGCAAGTGTGGTTGATTTACCAGAACCTGTTACCCCTGTTACTAAAACCAATCCTCTTTGAATTTCTGTAAACGTTTTAATGACAGGCGGTAAATTTAAGTCATCTAAAGACATAATATCTACAGGAATAATTCTAAATACGGCAGAAAGACCATCCATTTGGTAAAAGAAGTTCACACGAAATCTATTTTCAGACCCCAAAACGTAAGAAAAATCCAGGTTTCTGTCAGTCACAAGTTTCTCATACTGATCTGCAGTAGTGATCTCTTGTGCCAATTTATCTACCATGGCAGCAGTGAGTTCATCTTTACCCAGTACTTTTAGCACCCCATGAACACGTACTCTTACTTGGGAACCAGACTTAATGTGAAGGTCAGACCCCGAATTGCTAATCATTGTTCTCAGGTAGAGCTTAAGTTTTTCTTCCATGGTAACCCCTTGTTTTATCTCTTATTTTTTAACTTGTCTTGTTTTAACGTGTGCTACTTTAAGGTATCAAGCATCGCTTGAAATGCTTCTTCAAAAGCTTTGAGTCCATCCGCCAATAGTGATGCATAAACTTCATCCATATCAAAGCCGTTGTCCGACAACTTTGTAAAGTACCCATTGATAATTGTATCATCTATAGGAAGTGCTTCAGGAGATGGCTCAGTGTCACAATACGCTTCAATGGTAGCCAAAGGTGCTGTGTTCACAGAGTGTGCTGCCAGTAAACCAGACATATAATAATCTGCTGATAACGCATCCCCTTTTACACCCGTACTTGCAAAAAGTGTACGTATGGCAGGCGTATTGTTTGTTTCTATAAGGTTATATATCTTCGCCGCATTATAAATACCTGTTCTAGATACGTCTAAGCCTTCTTTTTCAAGATCCCCATCTAAAAGTCTATCGAAACGAGAAACAAATACAGAAATAACTGCTTCACAACGTCCACCGCCAGAAGCTTCAAATGCATCCAAACCTTTTTTCATGGCTTTCAAACATTTTTGTGCTTGTTTCGGAGAAAAAATCAACGTGGCATTCACAGAGATACCTGTAGATAAAAGTTCTGTCATTGCAGCATAACCCGCTTCTGTGGCTGGTACTTTTACCATCACATTTGGCTCACCGATAGAAGCAAAAAGTCTTTTACCTTCTTCAATGGTTCCCTCAGTATCGTTGGAAAGGAAAGGGTCTACTTCAATAGAGATATACCCATCATTTCCTTCATCATACGAAGCTCTGAGTGCTTGTGCAGCAGTACGGATGTCCTCAATGGCCAAAGCTTCATACTTCTCTTTGGCAGGCTTACCGTCAAGTGAAGCCAACTGCTCTTTATACGCAGGAGAAGTCGTAATAGCAGAGGCAAAAATAGACGGGTTAGATGTTGCACCATTGATGATGCCCTCTTTTATGAGTTTAGAAAATTCATTTTTTAAATAATCTCTCTCTACAAAATCTAACCATAACGAGAAGCCTATATCTTTGTTTACCATTTTTTATTCCTTATATTCCCAGTGAAACTCTTTCCAAGAGCCAAAATCACTCGGTTTTGCTATCGCTAACGCAAGGGCATCAAGAAAAACATTTCTTTCAATCTCTTGTGCACCTAAGCGTATCATATGATCTGTTTTCATCTGACAGTCTATAAAATCATAACCTCTGCTACCTAAGACATCACTTAGTGCTTTAAAAGCAATTTTAGAAGCATCTGAGACTAATGAAAATTTTGACTCACCAAAAAATGCTTTTCCATACGCCACACCGTACAAACCACCCACAAGTTTTCCTTCTTTATGGACCTCTACAGAGTGCGCATAGCCCTCTTCATGCAGTTTTGTGTACGCTTTGATGATGTCGGGCACAATCCATGAAGCTTCTTGTCCTTCTCTGTAGACCGTTGAACAATGATGAATCACTTCAGAAAAGTGTTGGTCAAAGGTCACTGTAAATTTTCCAGAACGTAACACTCTTCTAAACGATTTACGCACTTTGAAGTTGTCAGGGTAAAGTAAAAGTCGAGGGTTAGGTGACCACCACAGTATAGGGTCATCTTTAGAGTACCAAGGAAAAATACCACTTTGGTAAGCAAAGAGAAGTCGTGCAGAAGAGAGGTCCCCTCCATACGCCAGCAAACCTTCATCGGGTGCATACCTAGGGTTAGGGAAAATAGTCGAGTATTTCGTCAAATGGGTAAGGTGATAATTATCATCATACATAAAAAGTATTTACCCCCGTAGCGTGGGTTTTCCAACCCACGAACAATTATTTAGCAGAAAAGTCAAAAGTAAGTTTTTCATTTTTCAGACTTACTTTGACACTTCCTCCTTTTTGGAGTTTTCCAAAAAGTATCTCATCCGTCAGTGCTTCTTTGACTTTTGCATCTATCACTCTTGCAATGTGTCTGGCACCATAACGCTCATCATAGCCTTCATTAGCCAAGTACTCTTTGGCTTTTTTAGCCACTTTCACTTTTACTTTTTTGGCTCTAAGTAAGACATTGAGTTTATCGAGTTCTCTGTCTACAATCGTCACTAACACAGGCAAGTCAAGGGCATTAAAGTTAATGATGCCTGAAAGACGGTTCCTAAACTCTGGAGAGAAAAATGCTGCCAAAGCTTTGTCTGTTTTCATAGACGTGTCTTTGTTGAAACCCATGACATTGGCTTCTTTTGTTCCAATGTTCGAAGTCATAATGAGTACCACATTTTTAAAGTCTGTCACCACGCCATTGTTGTCTGTGAGTTTAGCCCCATCCATCACTTGTAGTAAAATATTCATAATGTCTGGATGTGCTTTTTCTATCTCATCTAAAAGTAGGACAGTGTGTGGATTCTTTTTAATCATCTCGGTTAAGAGTCCACCTTGTTCATAGCCCACATAACCAGGAGGTGCACCCACCAAACGGCTAATGGTATG
>WTAE01000247.1 GCA_013139765.1 Sulfurovum sp. | reverse complement strand
TTAGTTTCACCGTTGAAAAGAGTGATAGACTCAATGTAGTGATCGAAATCATCTGGGTGAGTGTATTCGTTACCCATTTTAACTGTTACTTCAAATGGCTCGCCAGCAGTTGCTGTGTCAGCACATGAGATGAATGGTGAGTGTCTGTCGATAAGGTCTTTCTTTGCTTCTCTATCTACTTCTGAGATGTCTACGTATTTGTTAATTTTTGGCATTTTATATCCTTAGGTTTTATTTTGTCTGACCATTATAGCAGAAGAACTCTTAATTAGGATAAAAATACTCTTATTTATAAATATTTGCACCATAAGTTGTGTCTAGGGAGATTTTTGTTATATTTCAAACTATAAAAATAGCATATATAATAGGATAGACATGAGTGAAAGAAAGCCCGTTGAAATAGAAACATTTTTAAAAGATTTACAGACCCATTTAAAAGAAGGTATGTCTTACCCTGATGCCATGCAACTTACAGCTGTCATTACTGGTGGGGAAGTAGCATTGCTTGTTTCTCAAGCCATTAACAAGTACAAAGAAGCCACTTTTGAAAGAACAGAACTCTTCCAACAAGAAAACGTAGATGAGTGTGCTTTGGCGAGCATGGGTAAACTTTGGCATGGGGAAAACTTTGAAGGTTCAACGGAACACATTGACTCTTCAAAAGAAGAGATCATCTTAGATGCTCTGTACTTCATACTCAAGTATGCCAAGTCCCAAAACCCTCTAAAAGACGCTTTGGTAGCCAATGAAGCTGTCTGTGGTGACAAAGAAGCACGTAAAGCGCTCATAAGCCAGGCTTTTGATGTTTAAACGTCTAGTTACACTCCTTTTACTGCTTGGGGTAAGTCTGCTTTGTGCAGAAGACTACCATAGCAGTAAAAGTGAAGCATGGAAAAGCTCTAACATTAATACCGCAGCCACAGTGCTTTATGGTAAAGAAAAATTTGCACACATCAAAAAATCTTTGAACATTGAGCTCATTGCCCCTAGAAGCATAGTAAGAGATGCCCAACATGTTCCTATAAGGGTAAGAACCAGCATCCCTGCAAAGTCTGTGGCTATTTTTCAAAATGTAAACCCTTCTGCTTTGGTGGCTGTCTTCTCAGTCAATAGTTTTGGACATACAGACATAGAAATACCGATACGTATGGAGAGAAAAGGCACAGTTTTTGCTGTGATAGAAAGTATGTCGGGAGTATTATATTATGCACGGGCGTATATAGATGTGCTTTGTTTACCATGTATGGCACAAGGGAAATAAGTTATACTACTTCTAATAAAAGATTAAGGGGCTAGAAAATGGGGGATAAAAAATGACAAATATTGTAATCACAGGATGTTCTACGGGTATAGGTCTGGCAACAGCTAAATACTTGCAAGACAAGTTTGTAAAAGTCTACCCCACAGCGCGTAAGCAAAAAGATGTAGAGATGCTTAAGTCTTTAGGTTTTGAAAATGCGATGTACTTGGATGTGACTAAACCTGAGAGCATACATTATGTCATAGAAGCTGTACGTAAACAAGATGGTACCATTGATGTGTGGTTTAACAATGCAGGGTTTGGGCAAGCGGGAGCGGTGGAAGATGTCAGTACAAAAGTACTCAAAGCACAGTTTGAAACCAATGTTTTGGGTTTACATGAGTGTACGACCCAGATCATCCCTGTGATGCGTGCGCAAGGCTATGGGAAGATCATACAGCACTCTTCTGTGCTTGGTCTTGTCTCTCTCTTTGGACGCGGGGCTTACAATGCAAGTAAATATGCCATTGAAGGTTTAACCGATACCCTTAGACTTGAACTCAAAGATACAGGCATTTACCCAGTACTTCTTAACACGGGGCCTATTACTTCTGATTTTCGTAAAACTGCCATGAAGAAGCTTGAAAAAAATATAGACATTGAAAACTCGGTACACCGTTTGGCCTATAAAAAAAATTTAGAGGGAAATCATAAAAAAGTACCATTTAACGAAGAAGCCACTTCTGTCGCTGCCGTGGTACACCGGATCATTTTAACAGACAAACCAAAACCGCGTTATTACATTACTACAGCGACCTATCTTTTAGGGTATTTAAAAAGAATCTTGAGTACAAGTCTCTTAGATAAGTTACTAGGAAAACTAGACTAAATACTACCTACAATACTCTCTCGAAACAGCATTCAATGATTTTCTGCTATACTCTTTTTTTAAAGCGTACAGCCTAAGGATTAAGCAAATGGATAAGATAAAAATTGGTGTCATCACCACAAGTGACAGAGCATCCCAAGGGATTTATGAAGACATCTCTGGTGTGGCAATTATGGATACAATGAAAGAGTACTTACTCAATGAGTGTGAATACGTCTATAGATGTATCCCTGATGAACAACCTTTGATTGAAACAACCCTTATACAGCTTTCTCGTGATGAAAACTGTGACCTTGTGGTGACCACAGGTGGTACAGGACCCGCTGCTAGAGATGTGACCACTGAAGCCACTGAGAATGTCTGTCAAAAATTACTTCCAGGCTTTGGAGAGCAGATGAGGGCAGTGAGTCTTCAGTTTGTACCAACAGCCATTCTTTCACGTCAAACAGCAGGTATTTGTAATGGGGCACTTATCATTAACCTTCCGGGTAAACCAAAATCCATTAGAGAGTGTTTAGATGCTGTTTTCCCTGCTGTACCTTACTGTATTGACCTCATTGGTGGATCTTTTATGGAAGCTGACCCTGAAGTAGTCAAAATATTTAGACCCAAATCTAAATAATAGCGCAGTAGGATATTAAATAATATGAATATAGATTTTATAGAGACTAAACTGAATGAAATCATGAAAGAGCTTGAAACAGAAGTTATGACGGTACTTATGGATGAGGGCTTAGACAGAAAGCAGACCAATCTTCGTATGAAACCACTGACTTCAACGAAGAAAATACTCACCAATGCCCTAGAAAGCATTAAAATGGTTGAGAAGTTAGGCAATGAAAGTCTAGAATAATTTAAACATAATATCAATTTAATTGATGTAAATACCTATTCTTTATCTAAAAAAGTAATAAAATAGCTCTTTTAGCCCATTTTCCTACTGACCTTAACGTGCAATATATTATACTTACGTAATATATATGTACGAAGGACAACACATGATGAACAATATGAAAACAATACTAAGTACCGTTGCGGCACTCGCACTACTAAGTGGATCAGCACTTGCTACTGAAGATAAAAACCATTCTTGGGGATATACAGGACATGATACACCAGAGACTTGGGGTGCACTTTCACCTAAGTACCATGCATGTAGTGATGGCTTAAACCAATCTCCTATTAACATTACACACTCTATTCTAGATTCACACCACTTACCTTTAAATCTTGTCTACAAAAAAGGTTCCAATGAAGTGATTAACAATGGACATACCATCCAAGTGAATGTAGATCATGGAGATATCCTTGTACTAGATGGCTTAACGTTTGAACTTAAGCAGTTTCACTTTCATTCACCAAGTGAAAACCACATTGATGGGAAAGCATTCCCTTTAGAGATGCACTTTGTTCATGTAGATACAAAAGGTGATATTGCTGTGGTTTCTGTGATGTTTGAAGAAGGTGCTGAAAATCCTGATTTGGCTAAAATATGGAAAGTCATGCCTAAAGAAGTGGGTGGTAAAAGCCCTTTAAAAGTTGCAGACATTGCAGCAAACCTCATACCTGAGAAACAACACTACTATAGATTTAATGGATCACTGACAACACCACCTTGTACTGAGGG
>WTAE01000013.1 GCA_013139765.1 Sulfurovum sp. | reverse complement strand
ACGTAGAACCTATGGTGCCATCAAAGAGAACTTAAGCTTCTCTTTGCTTTACAATGTCGTAGCAGTTCCCCTGGCAGTGCTTGGGTACGTCACACCACTCATTGCAGCACTCTCCATGAGTCTTAGTTCTTTGGTGGTGGTTGCGAACTCGATGAGGATAAAACAAATCAAATTTAAGGATAAATAATTATGAGCAAAAAGCGAATCTTTAGTGAGATGAATTGTATAGGAGCTTCGCTTCTATGCAAGAAGAAGGTCTCTTATGTCTGAAAGCATCGTCATTTTAATGATAGGTATTTCTACTTTTCTTGGTGCCATTGGTTTAATGGCTCTACTTTGGGCTGTGAAAACCGGACAGTTCGATGACCACAGTAAATTTACAGACGCAGTACGTCATGACAATGAGGAAGACTTGCAAGATGCAGCCATGATGCAAGCCAAAAAAGAGGCATACAAAAAAGCCCACAAAGAAAAGATTAAAAAAGAACGCAAAGAAAAAGAGAAAAACTACAGACCTGCAGACTAATTATTTAACTTTCTTTTTCTGCTTTTTTTGCTAAAATATTAAAAAAATATCAAGGGAAGATATGTTGTTCAAAAAAATATTACTCACCACACTACTACTTAATGGTCTTTTACAAGCAGAAAATAGCATTGGATTAGACATCAATTCAGACGATGTTGAAGTCTTAGCCTCATACAACTTTAACGAAACCATGGGTTACACAGGTGGCACGGAATACCATGTTGATTTTAGCTACTTACACAATGACTTAGACGATCTTGTCACTTTAGGACTCAGTGCAGGAAGCGCCCTCGAAGCTGCACCAGACTTACATTTTTCTTTTGGTTTCCAACTGGCATTTGCAGAAGATTTTGTTGCACTTCCACTTTTTGCAAAAGTCGCTTACCTCTTGCCCCTTTCTAACAACATACCCAACACGACCCTCTCTGCTAGTGTTGCGTACGCACCCTCAGTTCTTACCTTCTCCGATGGAGACAACTACTCAGAGTTTAGAACAGAAGCAGACATGGAAGTCATTAACAATATTCACATTTTTATGGGATACAGAAACATTCAAACAAACTATGAAATTATTGACTATACACTGAGTGAAAGCTTTTATGGTGGGTTGAAGCTTAGCTTCTAAGCAAAGGTACTATTTATGAAAATTCTCGTTACAGGTGGAGCAGGTTACATTGGCTCACACACCATTATTTTACTTATTGAGGCAGGATATGAAGTCGTCATTTTTGACAACTTTTGTAATGCTTCTAAAGAAGCTATCGTAAGAGTTGAAAAAATCATTGGCCAAAAACTCACAACTATTGAAGGGGATGTTAGAAATCGAACTGATCTTCATACTGTATTTAATGCCTATAAAATAGATGCTGTCATCCACTTTGCAGGACTAAAAGCTGTTGGCGAATCTGTAGAAAAACCTCTCAAGTATTATGACAACAACGTAAACGGTACTGCAGTTCTTTGTGAAGTCATGGCAGAACATGACTGTAAATCTATAGTCTTCTCCTCTTCTGCTACTGTCTATGGAGACCCTCATACAACACCCATTTTAGAAAGTTTTCCACTCTCTGCAACCAACCCTTACGGACGTTCTAAACTTTTTGTCGAAGAGATACTTAGAGATTTATACATTTCAGACAATGACTGGAAAGTTGTGCTTCTACGTTACTTCAATCCTGTAGGTGCGCATCCTTCCGGAACCATCGGGGAAGACCCTAACGGCATTCCAAACAACCTCATGCCCTACATTGCACAAACTGCTGTAGGAAAACTCTCTTGCCTCTCTGTTTTTGGCGATGACTATGACACCCATGATGGCACAGGAGTACGTGACTACATTCATGTCATGGACTTAGCTGACGGACACGTAAAAGCCTTAGATAAGATCAAAAGTTTCACAGAAGTCATGACCATTAACCTTGGAACAGGCATAGGCTACTCCGTACTTGACATGGTAAAGGCGTTTGAAAAAGCTTCAGGTAAAGAAGTACCCTATACTATTGCACCAAGACGTGCAGGTGACATTGCCAAATGTTACGCAGACCCCTCTTATGCAAAAGAAGTGCTAGGTTGGGAAGCAAAAAAAGACATATCTGAAATGTGTGAAGACAGCTGGCGATGGCAATCGAATAATTCTAATGGATATAGCATATAATTTTTTGCTATAATAAAGTAAATTAAATAGGAGACAAAATGAAAACAATCAAACTTGAAGTTGAAGACTCAAAACTTGATATTCTTCTTACTATTGTCAAAAATTTAAAAGAAGATGTTGTATCTAAATATGAAGTAATAAACGATTCTATTGAAAACAAAGACTATCATCGTATTTCAGAAGAATCTTTCACAAAAATATGGGATAACAGTGAAGACAGTGTGTATGACAAGTATCTATAAGTACGATATCGTTGTTGTCAAATTTCCTTTTGCTAGCAGCTTAAAATACAAAGCACGACCTGCACTTGTCATATCATCAGAAATTTATAATAACAATAAAAGAGATACCATTCTCATTCTTGCCATATCGAGTCAAGTGAACAATAAATTAGATTTTGAACTTCCTATAGAAGAATGGCAGGCAGCAGGTTTACTTAAGCCCTCGATATTAAAATCTGCTATTGCTACAATTGAAAAGAAATTCATACTCACAAAGTTAGGTTCACTCTCACAAAGTGATATAAATAGAACTGACAAACTACTACAAACAATCTGCTAATCAGACTAAGGAAAACCTATGCACATACAAAAATCAATTTTCAGAGAATACGATATCAGAGGTATTTACGAAAAAGAACTCAATGAACAATCTGTTAAACTCATAGGGTATTACCTAGGTCAAAAGATAGGTGGAGACAAAGTCGTTTCCATTGGCTATGATGCACGTTCACATTCACCAATTTTGAGAGACTACCTGCCTTCAGGACTTAACGCTGCAGGATGTAAAGTACTTGATATGGGGATGGTGGCTACACCAGTAAATTATTATTCTAACTATATTGACTTTGATGGCATAAGCACTGATGCTTCCATTATGATAACCGGTTCACATAACCCTTCAGAGTACAATGGCTTTAAAATGACTGTAGATAAAAGTCCATTTTTTGGAGAAGCCATTTATGCTTTGGGTGATGAAATCATTGCCAACCAAGACAAAGTCATTGCTAACAATACAGACAAAATAAATATTGATGTTAAAACCCCTTACATCAACTATATGTTAGAGCAGTTTTCACATCTTAAAAACTTCCCTCAAAGAATTGTCATCGATGGCGGGAATGGTGTGGCAGACACTGTTATTACAGACATCTTCGATGGATTAAACTTTAACTACACAGGGCTTTACCTTGAGCCAGACGGTACTTTCCCTAACCATCATCCTGACCCTTCTGTAGAAGAAAACCTTGTAGATGTCAAAGCTGCTTTGGAAAAAGAAGGTGACATAGCCTTTGCTTACGATGGAGATGCAGACCGTATTGCTGTACTTACCCACAAACACAACATCAAAGGTGACCAAATGGCACTGCTTTACAGCATGAAGATGGATAAGCCAACCGTCATTGGTGAAGTCAAGTGTTCACAAGTGATGTATGATGAACTTGAACGCCGTGGTGCCAAAGCCATCATGTATAAAACAGGTCACTCTAACTTAAAAGTAAAGATGAAAGAGACCGGTGCAGACTTAGCCTGTGAAGTTTCAGGACACATCTTCTTTAAACACCGTTACTTTGGCTACGACGATGCCATTTATGCCACACTACGTATGTTAGAACTCGTCCAAGATGGCATAGACTTAGATGCAGAACTAGAAGCTTTACCAAAAGTATTTTCAACCGAAGAACTTAAAGTAGAAACTACCGAAGAAGAAAAATTTGCCATCATCGACCAAGTGAAAGTACTACTTGAAAACCCTCCAGAAGATTTCCCAAAAATACTCAATATTATTGATGTAGATGGTGTCCGTATCAACTTTGAAAAAGGCTGGGGTTTGGTACGTGCATCCAACACCACCCCTGTACTCGTGACACGTTTTGAATCAACAGATGAGAAACTCGCTAAACATTATGAGGTTGAAGTCAACGCGCTTATTAAAACTGCAAAGAACTCTTTATGATTAACAAACTCTATTTTGATTATAGCAACAAAAAAGTTGAAGATGCCGCTTTTGAGGCCATCAATAAAGAGCAAGAACACATTGGGTATTACGCACTTCCAGAGCAAAACATTCAGCCTATACTTGACTATGAAAAAAGTATTGATGTAGCGTGTGACACCGTCGTTGTCATTGGGATTGGGGGAAGTTCTTTAGGGGCTAAAGCCATTTATAACTTTATGAAACCCCTCAATGGACTTAAAAGAAAACTCTTTTTCTTAGAAACCACAGACCCCCTTGAAATCTGTTCTCTCATTGACATCTTAGACTTAGAGAAAACCCATTTTATTGTCATTTCAAAGTCAGGAAATACCGTAGAGACTTTTGCTATTTACAAATACATTTACTCTTTTCAAAACAAAGCTTCAGCCTACACTTTCATTACAGACAAAAACTCTCAGCTAGACCAGCATGCTAAAGCCATTGGTGCTTCTGTTTTACATTTACCCGACAATGTGGGAGGACGTTTTTCAGTCCTCTCTCCTGTAGGACTTGTGCCTTTGGCACTTTGTGGCATAAACATACAAAGTTTACTTGATGGTTCGAAAGGTGTTAAAGAGAGTTTCTTTCATGATGGATACATGAAAGATATTTTGCTCAAAAAAGCAACTTTTTATGCTAAAAACCATGCAAAGTACCACATCAACTGCCTCTTTGCCTACTCTGAGTCACTCAAGTACTTTTGTGAGTGGTACGTGCAACTTTGGGGTGAAAGCTTAGGTAAACATCAAAAACACTCTGCATTTAACGTAGGGTTAACTCCCATTGGACTCATTGGCCCAAAAGATCAGCACTCTTTTTTACAACTCATTATGGAAGGTACCAGAGATAAATCCGTCACCTTCATAAAAATAAAAGATTTCTGCCAAAGTGCCATCATCCCAGATATTAGCCTACCTCATCTTGAAAACTTAGACAACCTCAATACTTTATCTTTTTCCACGCTCATAAACATGCAATGTGACTCCGTCATAGAAGCACTACAAGACCAAGGTGACATCCCACTAGATACTATAGTCATAGAAACAATTAATGAAGAAACCATAGGTTCACTCATCTTTTACTATGAACTTCTTACTTCGCTTGTGGGAGAACTCATAGATGTCAACACTTATGACCAACCTGGTGTGGAAGCAGGGAAGATTATTTTGAAGAAGAAATTGGCGCAATAAATGACAAACATCATTTTGTGCGGAGGAGCAGGTACACGTCTTTGGCCACTAAGTCGTACTTTAATGCCAAAACAGTTTGTCAAACTCTTTGAAGCTGAATCACTTTTTCAAAAAACAGTGAAACGCAATCAAAAAATATGTGATTCACAATTTATTGTTTCTAACACTGAACAATATTTCTTGGCACTTGACCAAATTGATGAGCTCAACTTAAAAAACTACAAAGCTAGATATCTACTTGAACCACTTGCTAGGAACACGGCTCCAGCCATTGCACTTAGCTGTTTTGCAGTGGACAAAAATGAGATTGTACTTGTTACACCTTCTGATCATCTGATAAAAGATGAGATAGCCTACATGGAAGCTGTCAATACAGCTGAAGCTTTAGCGATATCAGACATGTTAGTCACTTTCGGGATTACACCACACTATCCAGAAACAGGTTTTGGGTACATCGAAGCAGAGGGGGAAGACGTCCTCTCTTTTAAAGAGAAACCCAATATCATTACAGCGCAATCTTACCTTGATGCAGGTAATTATTACTGGAATTCAGGGATGTTCTGTTTTAAAGCAGGTGTATTTCTTACAGAGTTAAAAAAACATTCACCTAAAATTTATGAAACTTCTTTGTTGGCATACAATAATGCAAAAATAGATGAAATAATCCGTATCTCTCATGATGACATGGCTAATATTCCTGAAGACAGTATCGACTACGCAGTGATGGAAAAAAGTAACAAAGTAAAAGTGATACCTTCAGACATTGCCTGGTCTGATCTTGGAAGTTTTGAATCTTTAAATGAAGAAGTCATATCATCTGATAATATCATCGGCATAGGTTCCAACAATAACCTTATCCTCTCTCCCAAACAAGTGGCAACGATAGATGTTAATGACCTTATCATCATAGATACAGCAGATGCATTACTGGTCTCTAAAAAAGGGTCATCTCAAAAAGTCAAGGAAGTAGTGAAGATACTGAAAGAAAAAAACTCTGAACTACCAAATATCCATATTACAGCACATCGTCCATGGGGAACTTACTCCATACTTGATGAGTCCGAAGGCTATAAGGTAAAACGTATTGTTGTAAAACCAGGCAAACGACTTTCTTTACAAAAACACCATCATCGTTCAGAGCATTGGATTGTGGTCTCTGGAACAGCCATTGTGACGAAAGGCACAGAAGAATATTCTGTAAAAGCCAATGAATCTACTTATATTCCTCGTGGAGAGATCCACCGCCTTGAAAATGTTGGGGAAATACCTCTTGTGCTGATAGAAGCACAGGTGGGTGAGTATGTGGATGAAGATGACATTATAAGAATTGAGAATTAAGAATTAAAGGCAGATAAAAAATAGCACTAATTATAGATAGCCACCGAAAACGGTTAATGTTTAATAATCAACAATCAATAACTATTTCGCTATAATACTTGCCATTAAACTGGGAAGAATAAGGGACTACAGATACATGAACAACACTACACACTTCAGCATAACTATCACTCTCACAAAAGAAAATAAAGATGATTAAAAAATGCCTATTCCCTGCTGCAGGTTACGGAACACGATTCCTCCCTGCCACCAAAGCAACCCCAAAAGAAATGCTCCCCGTACTCACTAAACCACTCATCCAGTATGGTGTAGAAGAAGCTGTTGAAGCGGGTCTAAACACTATGGCCATTATTACAGGTCGTGGAAAACGTGCCATCGAAGACCATTTTGACATCTCTTACGAACTAGAACACCAAATCAAAGGTACAAGTAAAGAGCCTTTACTCAATGAAATCCGTTCCCTCATCTCCCAATGTACTTTCTCTTACACGAGACAGGTAGAAATGAAAGGCCTAGGCCACGCGATCCTCACTGGCGAAACACTCATAGGGAATGAGCCATTTGCTGTCATACTAGCAGATGACCTTTGTACAAGTACGGAAGATTCTGTCTTAAAACAAATGATAAAAGTGTACGAGAAGTACCAATGCTCAATCGTAGCCATTGAAGAAATTCCTATGGAAGACACAAGTAAGTACGGTGTCATAGCTGGTAACTTGGTAGATGGTACAGACGATACTTACAGAGTGACAGACATGGTAGAAAAGCCAGACCCAAAAGATGCCCCAACAAACATGGCTATCATCGGACGTTACATTTTAACACCTGACATTTTTGACATTCTACGAACTACAAAGCCAGGAAAAGGTGGAGAGATCCAAATTACCGATGCCCTGCTTGAACAAGCTAAGCAAGGAAAAGTCATCGCTTACAGATTTAAAGGTAAGCGTTTTGACTGTGGATCTGTAGATGGCTTTGTTGAAGCTACCAATTATTTTTATAACAAGACAAAAGGATAAACATATGAAAGGTATTATATTAGCAGGAGGGTCAGGTACAAGACTTTACCCGATCACAAAAGGTATTTCTAAGCAGTTGGCACCGATTTACGACAAGCCGATGATTTATTACCCACTCTCTGTTCTCATGCTCTCTGGCATCACAGAAGTACTCATCATCTCTACTCCAGAAGATTTACCGCGTTTTGAAGCGTTATTAGGAGATGGTTCTGACATTGGTATGCAATTTTCCTATAAAGTGCAACCTTCTCCAGATGGACTTGCTCAGGCATTCATTTTGGGAGAAGAGTTTATAGGCAATGATGATGTATGTTTGGTTTTGGGAGACAATATCTTTTATGGCCACGGTCTCACTGAGATGCTCTCTAAAGCGGTAAGAAATGCAACGCAAGATAAAAAAGCAACCGTCTTTGGCTACTATGTAAAAGACCCAGAACGTTATGGTGTCGCTGCTTTTGATGAAGAAGGTAACGTAACAAGTATCGAAGAAAAACCTGAAGTGCCTGAAAGCAATTACGCAGTAGTCGGACTTTATTTTTATCCAAATTCTGTCATTGAAGTTGCTAAAAATGTTAAACCTTCTCACCGTGGGGAACTGGAAATTACGACTGTCAACCAAACCTATCTAGCAGAAGCCAATCTAAAAGTAGAACTAATGGGACGAGGGTATGCTTGGTTAGATACTGGAACACATGAAAGTCTTCTTGAAGCATCAAACTTCATCCAAACGATTGAAAACCGTCAAGGACTAAAAGTAGCTTGTATAGAAGAGATAGCCTATGAAATGGGTTACATTAGCAAAGAGCAACTTATTGAACTTGCACAACCGCTTAAAAAGAACCAATATGGGCAGTATCTTTTACGTAGAGCAAATGAAGGACGTCTTTAAGCATGCAGTTTATAAGAACAGACATTCCTGATGTAGTGATCATCGAACCAGCAGTACATGGAGATGACAGAGGGTATTTTGTTGAAACATTTAGAGAAGATAAACTTGAAGAATTTTTAGGTTACAAAATAAACTTTTGCCAAGACAATGAGTCTAAAAGTTCACGAGGGGTACTTCGTGGACTTCATTACCAATTGGCTCCCGATGCGCAGACAAAACTCGTACGTGTGATACAAGGGTCGGTACTGGATGTTGCTGTAGATATTAGAAAAGGATCTCCAACTTTTGGTCGACATGTAGCTGTGAAACTTACGGCTGAAAATAAAAAACAAATGTTAGTCCCCCGTGGCTTTGCCCATGGCTTTGTAGTTTTGGAAGATGATACGATATTCGCGTATAAAGTAGACAGTTATTACTCCCCTGAAAATGACAGAGGCATCGCTTTTGATGACGTGAATTTAGAGATTGACTGGCAGATTCCAAATGCAGAGCTTAACCTTTCATCCAAAGATAAAATACAACCTAAATTACATGAAACCAATGATCTTTTTGAATATGGTGTAGATTATTATGCATAATATTTTGGTGACAGGATCTAATGGTCAACTGGGGAGCGAACTTCGTGAACTCGTTAATAATTCAACATTCAACATTCAACATTCAACATTTCACTTCACGGACAGAAACACTTTAGATATTACAGATAAAATTGCTATAGAAATTTTTTGCAGTAAGTATAATATTGAAGTGATTATCAACTGTGCTGCATACACTGCTGTAGATAAAGCAGAAGACGATGGAATTTCTGCAGATAAAATAAACCACTTAGCTGTAAAATACTTAGCAGAAATTTCTAAAGAGAAGAATATCAAACTTATCCATGTCTCAACTGACTATGTATTTGATGGAACAAATTTTAAACCGTACGTTGAGAATGATAGAACTAACCCAAATGGTGTTTATGGGAAAACAAAACTTGATGGTGAAAAAGCTATGCAGGATGTGAATCCAAAATATTCCATCATTTTAAGAACCTCATGGGTCTATTCATCTTTTGGAAACAATTTTGTTAAAACGATGTTACGTCTTGGTAAAGAGAAAAAATCTCTAGGGGTAATTTTTGATCAGGTGGGTACTCCCACATATGCAAGAGACTTGGCAAAAACAATTTTAAACATCATCCCTACAATAAAGAATGAAGCAGTTGAAATATATAATTACTCAAATGAAGGTGTTTTAAGTTGGTATGATTTTGCAAAAGAGGTCATGAAAATGGCAAAACTGGATTGCACTGTTAATCCTATAGAAACCAAAGCTTACCCAACACCAGCAAAAAGACCACACTATTCTTTGCTAAATAAGACAAAGATTAAAGAGACATTTGAGATAGAAATACCTTATTGGAAAGACTCTTTGGATGAATGTTTGAAAAAAATGAAAGAGAGAAAATGAAAAGTATATTATTAACAGGAACAGCAGGTTTTATTGGTTCAAACTTTGTACCCTATTTTTTAGATAAATATCCAGAGTATCAACTCGTAAATTTAGACTTACTTACCTATGCAGGTAATTTAGAAAATCTAAAAGAGTGTAAATCTAACCCAAGATATAAATTCATCAAAGGTGACATTTGTAACCGTGAGTTGGTTGAGTTTATCTTTACAGAGTATGACATTCAAGGGGTTATTCACTTTGCCGCAGAGTCTCATGTAGACAACTCCATTAAAAATCCGGGTGTCTTTATAGAAACCAATGTAAACGGTACATTTACGCTAATAGATGTAGCGCAAAAATATTGGATGAATAAACCCTTTGAATATAAAGAAAATTACAAAGGATGTAGATTTCATCATATTTCAACTGATGAAGTGTATGGAACACTTAATGAGACTGATCTCTTCACCGAAGAGACACCTTATGCTCCTAACTCTCCATACTCAGCATCTAAAGCAAGTTCAGACATGATTGTACGTTCATACCAGGAAACGTATGGGATGAACACAGTTATCACAAACTGTTCAAACAATTATGGTCCAAAACAGCATGATGAAAAGCTTATCCCGACGATTATCCGTAAAGCACTGGCAGGAGAATCTATCCCTATTTACGGTGATGGAAAAAACATCCGTGACTGGCTCTACGTACTTGACCACTGTAAAGGGATTGACCTTGTGTATCATACCGGCAAAGAAGCCAATGTTTATAACATCGGTGGAAGAAACGAAAGAACCAATCTTCAGATTGTAGATTCTATTTGTACGATACTTGATGAAAAAGTTCCAACAGATAAATCATACAAAGAACTTATTACTTTTGTAGAAGACAGAGCAGGTCATGACAGACGTTATGCCATTGATGCGAGCAAACTAGAAAATAAACTTGGTTGGAAAGCCGATGAAGATTTTGACTCTGGTATTGTGAAGACTATTGAGTGGTATTTGGAGAAATATAAGGAAGTAAAATGATAAGTAAAGAACGCTTAACCCATCTAAAACAACTAGAAGCAGAGTCTATCCACATCTTACGTGAAGTAGCAGCAGAGTTCACAAACCCCGTCATGATGTACTCCGTAGGTAAAGACAGCTCTGTCATGTTGCACCTCGCCATGAAAGCCTTTGCTCCTGCCAAACCTCCTTTTAAATTCCTACATGTTGATACCTTATGGAAATTCCACGAAATGATAGAGTTTCGTGATAACCGTGCGGCAGAGTTAGGATTTGACTTAGTTGTTCACTCAAATCCAGAAGGGATTGAAATGAACATTTCCCCTTTTGAACATGGTTCGAAAGTCCATACAGATGTTATGAAAACCCAAGCATTAAAACAAGCACTCAATGCTGGTGGTTATGATGCTGTTATTGGTGGAGCCAGACGTGATGAAGAGAAGTCTAGAGCAAAAGAGAGAATCTTCTCTTTTCGTGACAAACAACACAGATGGGATCCTAAAAACCAAAGACCAGAACTTTGGAATGTGTATAACACTGCCATCCAAAAAGGTGAGTCTGTAAGGGTTTTTCCTATTTCGAACTGGACTGAACTTGATGTATGGCAGTACATCTACCTTGAAGACATTACTATTCCATCACTTTACTTTGCAAAAGAACGTCCTGTAGTTGAGTATGAAGGCACAAAAATACTTGTAGATGATGAACGTATGCCAAAAGCACTGCGTGATACTGCCAAAATGGAAATGGTACGTTTTAGAACCTTAGGATGTTATCCACTAACGGGAGCTATTAACTCAACTGCAGATACCCTACCGGAGATTATTAAAGAGATGTTGCTCTCCACTTCAAGTGAGCGAGAAGGTCGTCTGATAGATAAAGATAGCGAAGGTGCTATGGAGAAGAAGAAAATGGAAGGGTACTTTTAGAATGTCAGTAGAAAACAATAAAATATCAACAGATATAGAGGCATACCTCAAAGAACATGAAAACAAAGATATGTTACGTTTTTTAACGTGCGGGTCAGTTGATGATGGTAAAAGTACACTCATCGGAAGAATGCTTTACGACGCTAAAATGATCTTTGATGACCAACTGAGTGCAGCTGAGAGTGAAAGTAAGAAGTATGGGACTACCGGTAAAACGATAGACATGGCACTGCTTGTAGACGGTCTTCAGAGTGAAAGAGAACAAGGTATTACCATTGATGTTGCTTACCGTTTCTTTACCACAGAAAACCGTAAGTTCATCATTGCCGACACTCCAGGTCATGAGCAATACACAAGAAACATGGTGACAGGTGCTTCTACTGCTGATGTAGCCATCATTCTTATTGATGCCCGTAAAGGTATTTTGACGCAGACAAGAAGACATAGCTTTATTGTGAGCCTGCTTGGCATTGAACATGTTGTTATAGCCATCAATAAAATGGATCTTGTTGACTTCTCTGAAGACGTATTTAATGAGATATCTAAAGCCTATGGTGAACTAGCCAAAGAACTTGGCATTAAAAATACTTACTATCTCCCAGTATCTGCACTAGATGGAGACAATGTTGTAGACAAAAGTGAAAAAACACCATGGTACAGTGGGTTACCACTCTTAGGTCTACTAGACAGTATGGACATTTCCAGAGAAGAAAAAATGGAAAGCTTTAGATTCCCCGTGCAGTATGTTAACCGTCCAACCCTTGATTTTAGAGGCTTCTGTGGGACCATTGCTGGAGGTTCTGTTAAAGTGGGTGATGAGATTACTGTGCTTCCCTCAGGTAAAACTACCAAAGTCAGAAGCATCATCAACGCAGGCGATACGAGTGAAGCAGATAGCGCAAAAACCACTACAGAAGTTTATGCCCCTATGGCAGTTACTTTGACCACGGAAGATGAAGTAGATATTAGCCGTGGTGACATGATTGTCCACACTAAAGATTTACCAAGGGTTTCCAATTCTCTAAAAGTAATGCTAGTATGGATGGATGAGAAACCAATGGATTTAGACAGAACCTATGACATTAAACGTGCCACTTCTGTTATTGCCGGAAGTTTTGAACATATTAACTACAAAGTGGATGTGAATACCTATGAAAGAGAATCAGTCAGAAAACTTGAGTTAAATGACATCGCTTCATGTAAAATGGTGCTTACCCAGCCTATAGCTGCAGATGCATATAAAGATAACAGACTCACAGGTTCTTTCATTGTAGTAGACCGTATTTCTAACAATACTGTAGGTGCAGGAATGATCGTAGGTGTAAGCCGTCGTGATGAAGATGCCCAAAAGCTTGCAGATAAAACCTATACTGATGCAGAAAGAGCATTAAACGAATATATTCGTAACAACTTCCCTGAATGGGCATGTAAAGCGGTTTAATGTATAAAGAGACCAATAAACGTTCCATTGTAAAAGGTATCAGCTGGCGAGTTGTTGCTACTACCACCACCATCATCATAGTCTACATCTTCTTTGGACGTTTAGACCTTGCTATTGCGGCGGGGCTCATTGAATCAGTATTAAAGATAGGACTCTACTGGGCACATGAAAGAGCCTGGTTCAAAGTACTCTGGGGTAAGAAAAGAATAGAACCTTTTAACCTTTGGTTTACAGGTTTGCCACTCTCAGGTAAAACAACCATTGCAGACAAAGTCTATGTCGAACTTGAAAAACTTCAGATTCCCATCGAAAGACTTGATTCCAAAGATATTCGTGATCTCATTCCTGGTATTGGTTTTACAAGAGAAGACCGTAACAGACATATGCACCGTGTTGGTTTCCTTATTCAGAAACTTCAAAAAAACTCCATCTCAACCGTTGCTTCATTTGTTTCTCCTTATAGAGAATCACGTAAAGCCATTAGAGAAATGGTCACAAACAATATTATTGTTTATGTGAAGACAGATATTGAAACCTGTAAAGCAAGAGACTATAAAGGTAAGTATGAGAAAGCCTTAAGAGGTGAACTACAAAATTTCTCAGGTGTGAATGATGTGTATGAAGAACCACAACATGCAGAGATTGTTATCGATACAGATAGAATGAGCGCAGATGAAGCCTGTGCTCTGATTGTAAAATATATAAAGATGAATTATGTCAAATAAAAACATTGTATGGCATGATCACCATGTCACTAAAGAAGAACGTGCATCCATCAAAATTCAAAAGCCTTGTATATTGTGGTTTACAGGACTCAGTGGTTCTGGTAAATCAACCATTGCCAACGCTGTTGAAGTTAAACTCAATGAACTGCAAAGACATACCTATCTTCTGGATGGAGATAATATTCGTATGGGCCTCAACATGGGACTGGGTTTCTCAGATGAAGACCGTATAGAGAACATCCGTCGTATAGGAGAAGTATCTAAACTTTTTGTAGATGCAGGAACCCTAGTACTTACAGCCTTCATCTCTCCTTTCCAAAAAGAGAGAGATGCAGTAAGAGCGCTAGTAGAAGCAGATGAGTTCATTGAAGTATTTATCGATACTCCTTTGGAAGTATGTGAGAGTAGAGATCCTAAAGGACTTTACAAAAAAGCACGTACAGGGGAAATACCAAACTTCACAGGTATCTCTTCTCCTTATGAGGGTCCGGAAAAACCGGAAATACATATAAAAAACGATAAAATATCAATAGAAGATGTCACACAACAAATTATAGATTACTTACAAGATAGGGGATATTTACATGCTTGATAAAATAGATTTAGAACTAGTAGTAACCATTGCCACAGAAGCCGGTAATGCTATTATGGAGATCTATGATAAAGATTTCACCATCAATTATAAAGATGATAAATCACCACTCACTGAAGCAGATACAAAATCTAATGAGATTATATGTGAGGCTTTAGAAAAAGCCTACCCAGAGATACCTATGCTTTCAGAAGAAAATAAAGAAGTACCTTATGCAGATAGAAAAGACTGGGAGTACTATTGGTGTATTGAGCCTATTGATGGGACAAAAGAGTTCATTAAAAAGAATGGTGAGTTTACTGTAAATATTGCACTCATTCATAAAAACACTCCTGTACTAGGTGTTGTCTATGCTCCAGCTCTAGGAGACATGTATAAAGCTAAAAAAGGTGATGGTGCATTTAAAAACAATCAAAAGTTACCTTTAACAGTCAATAACAGCCCAGAGAAGTCATTAAAAGTAGTTGCTTCTAAGTCTCACCTCTCTGAAGAGACACAGGCGTTTATAGATGATCTTGCAAAGAGTACAGAAAGTATCGAACAGGTTTCAAAAGGAAGTTCTTTGAAACTTGTGATGGTAGCTGAAGGTTCTGCCGATATCTATCCAAGATTGGCTCCTACTATGGAATGGGATACTGCTGCTGCGGATGCTGTTGTTAGGGAAAGTGGGAAGATGACTTATCAGTACGATCCCGAACCCCTAGCACAAAACTCTGAATCCCTGAAATACAATAAAGAAAACCTTCTTAACCCTTGGTTTGTGGTTCAAGGAAAATAGTTGCTCAAACGATTAAAGGCCAAACTAAATGGTGACATTCATCTAAAAGAAATTCTGACAGGTAGTGCTGTCACGTTTGTATTGAAGATGTCTGGAATGTTGTTAGGTTATGTGGTTTTATTGATTATTTCGAGGCAGTATGGAGCGGAGGGCATTGGAGTTTATAATCTGACGCTAATCGTGATGACTTTTGTGGCCATGATGAGTACTATGGGAATGAATGTTTCTATCTTACGTTATGTTGGGCAGTTTAACAAAAGTTGCGAAGAGTACAAGCTCAAGTTGCTCTACCGTTACGCTGTTGAACTTGTTGTTCCGTTTTCATTACTACTTGCAGTAGGATTGTACTTCTTTGCAGGCGTCATTGCAGACAATGTGTTTCATAATCCAGTCTACAAGCCTGCTTTAGAATATGCAGCAATCATTGTACCGTTTATGGCATTGCAAGATATCAGTATAGAGTTCATAAGAGGTCTGAAACAGCTGAAAGTCTCTGAGTTTTTACGCAGTGTCAACCGACCAGTCATAAACATTACACTTTTATTGATCATTGGATTGTTTATAGTAGATGAGTTATTGCCATTATACACTTTGGGGTTGGGGATCATTATAAGTGCCCTGTTCGCAGTCTTCTTTATAGTTAAAAAACTACAAAAGATAGTCCCTGAGAGTAAAATAGAATTTTCAAAAAAAGAACTTATTACAACTTCGTTTCCTATGATGATCATATCTGTAGCATCATTTGTTATGGGTAATATTTCATTGTTTATGTTGGAAGCGTTTTCTACAACAAAAGAGGTCGGGATATTTAGTGTAGCTTTACAAATAGCAACATTAATTAGTTTGGTGTTAGTAGTTGTTAATACTATTTCAGCGCCAAAATTTTCTGAATTGTATTGGTCAAAAAAAAGTCATGAATTGCAGAAGGTTATTAGCCATGCTACAAGGTTAATCTTTTTCAGTTCTCTATTCATGTCTATTTTTATAGTTATATTTTCTAAATCAATACTTAGTATGTTTGGAGATGAATTTATTATTGGAAGCACCGCATTAATATATTTAATGTTTGGACAGCTTATTAATTCAGCCACAGGCTCTGTAGGTATACTTTTAAATATGACTGGACATCAAAAAGAATTGCAAGTGATTATCCTCATTACTGTAATTATTACTATCGTGTTAAATATTGTATTTGTGCCCATATATGGAATGAATGGAGCCGCAGTAATTACGATGTTGGGTACAATTATACTTAATGTAGCTTCTGCAATCTTTGCCAAGAGAAAATTAATGCTTACAACTTATTATCTACCAATATTTACAAAGGAATTAAAGTGAAAAAAGATTATAGAATGCCTAACTTTTTGATAGTTGGAGCTGCAAAAGCAGGTACTACATCAATATATGAATATATAAAAAATCATCCAGAAATTTTCTTGACAGAACCTAAAGAACCTACATTTTTTTCATATGCAGATGAAGACAAACCCGTGTTTAGTATGCATAAAGAAGTTGATTTTGTAACAAAAATCAAAGATTATTCTAAACTTTATGATAGCGTAGAAAATCAAAAATGTTGGGGTGAAGCTTCGACACCTTATTTGTATTTATATGAAAAGACTATAGATAATATCAAAAGACTGGTACCGGACTATAACAATCTTAAAATCATTATAATTTTACGTAACCCAGTCGAAAGAGCTTATTCTCAATATATGATGAGAATACGAGATCTAACAGAACATATGTCATTTGAAGATGCCATAAATGATGAAAAAAATCGAATGGAGAACAATGCACACTTTGATTTTTTCTATCTTGATAGAGGTTTATATTACAAGCAAGTTAAAGCATATTTAGAAAATTTTAAAAATGTAAACATTATTTTATATGATGATTTAAGAAAAAATAATGCTGACATTATAAAAGAAATTCTAACTTTTTTAAGAGTTGATGAAAAATATATTCCTGACATTCGCAAAGAATTCAATGTTTCTGGAAAATCCAAAATAAGATTTTTAAGAAGTTTAATAATCGATGACTATATTGGCAAAAATCTATTAAAAAAAATACTTCCAAAATCTATTAGAAAAAAAATACAAGAAGTTATAGATAAATATAACACCCAGAAAATTCCCATGGAACAAAAAGATCGAGATTTTTTGAAGAAGTATTATAAAAATGATATTATTAAATTAGAAAGTTTAATAGGTAGGGACTTGTCATCATGGTACTTATAAAGATCTTAAATATGCAAAAACTAAACTCCTTTATTGTTGAATAGTTTATGGAAAGATAGTAGGAAATAGCTAGTGAAAAAAGTATACATAATTCTCTTAAACTATAATGGATGGAAAGACACTATAGAATGCTTAGAGAGTGTTTTAAAAAGTGATTATTCTAATTATCAAATTATTGTTGTAGATAATGATTCTCCTAATAATTCTATGGATTATATTATAAATTGGGCCGAGGGAAAACAAAAAGTTATTTATGATGAGAACTCAGAATTAAAATATTTAAGTCAACCCTATGAAAAGAAACCTTTAGAATATGTATATTATGAGAAAGATGAAGCCTTTAAAGGTGGTAATAAAGAGAAGGAAGAAAAATATAGCAATCCTATTATATTCATTCAATCTGGTGAAAATGGTGGATTTGCAGCTGGTAACAATATAGGTATTAAATATGCACTTGCCAAAGCTGACTTTGAATATATTTGGCTTTTGAATAATGATACCGTTATTGAGCCTATTTCTCTGAAAATATTGATAAATGATGCCATCAAAAATGACGGAGGAATATCTGGTTCTACATTGATGTATTATGATAATCCAAAAGAACTACAGGCATATGGAGGTTATATTAATAAATTTTTTGGCACTAGCAAACATATTTTAGATGCAGATGATATTGAGGATAAGCTTGATTATGTTTCTGGAGCTTCTTTTTTGATCAATAAAAATGTAATTGGCTCCATTGGATTATTACCTGAAGAGTATTTCTTGTATTATGAAGAAACTGACTATTGTTTTAATGCTAAAAAAAATGGATACAAGCTAAAAGTCAGTTTAACTTCTATTGTATTTCATAAAGAAGGTGGAAGCACTGGAGCTAATAAAAATCCCGCCAAGAAAAGTGAATTTATGGATATCTTAAGTTTAAAAAATAGAATAAAATTTCATACTAAGTATCTTGGTGGGGGAGCTGGATTATGGCTTGGCCTTATGATCACATTCTTAAATAGAATAAAGAGAGGACAATTGAATAGAATATGGAAAGTTCTTTCATGAGAAGATATATACATTCTCAAATCTCTAGCTTTGACCTATATTCAGATTTAAAAACAAGTGAGCTCCATAATATTAATATTATTATTGTGAATGATTATGCTTCTGTTCAAGGTGGTACTTCACAAGTGGTAGTTGCGAGTACAAGAGGTTTGACAAAAGCTAGTTATCATGTTACATTTGAATATGGGACAAGAAGTATTGATTCATCATTACACCATTCTAATATAGAACTAATTGATTTGAAACAATATAATCTATTATTAAATCCTAGTAAAATCAATGCCATTATGGTATGGGTGTGGAATCGGTCAGTAGAAAAACAGATACATGTAGTTTTAGATTCACTTCATGGAACCTGTTTTTCTATAAATTTCAATATTCCATTTATTGTTACCATGCCTCCCACTAGTATTAATCATATTCTAAGTTTACTATCAAAAGTAAATGCTAAAAATAGAATTGTACAAAATATTTTACTGCTATTAGAAAAGAGCGTAGATTTTAATCTGATAAATCAGAAACTCCAATTATTACGTTCTATATCTAAACAATATCTTGATAATGCATCGGGGGAGATAATCAATTGACTCAATTTAAGAATAATAAAGTTAATACCTATGATCTAAATTTAATATTTTCAATACTTCTAATTTCATTATTGCCAAGTTTTATTTTTGTGGCATTTAATTCTACATCGTTAGCAGCAGGTATTTTAGCATCTTCTTTATTTATTTTATTGTTAAATTATAAGTCACTGATTGGTTTGCGTATTAGTCTTTTAACGTTAAGTCTCTTTTTGATAGTTGTTATTACATTATTTATAACAGTTTCATATTTTTACATCGTAGAGTCGATCCCAAAGCCTTTTTATTCAATGGTAATTTTAGTGGTTTTTCTATCAGCATTTGTTTTAGCACAAAAGCTATTAAAAATTAACTATCAAGCTTTGTCAAATTCAATGTTATTAGTAATACTAGTGCTATTGATCCTTGGCTGGTTAAAACTATTTTTCATTCCTCCTTGTTGTCATTATGATATGTTCGAAAAACCGGTTTTCCCATTTTCTGAAGAAAGTCATTATGCTTTGGTCATAGGTATTATTGCTGTTGCTTATGCATTTTCAGGAAAATTGATCTGGGTTTTTTTTATAGGAGTAAACATTTTATTGCTAGCATTACTTTTCCCTAATCTTACATTATTAGTCTTTTCTCTGTTAATATTTTTTGCTAGTTTATTTCGACTTAAACCTATCTATTTTAAATCATTCATATTACTAGTACCTGTATTAATAATGATTATTTGGACTCTATTTATATCAAATTCAGAGTATTTTTCATCTCGTTTAAACTTTGAAGATACTAAGAACCTAACGACTTTAGTTTTTCTACAAGGTTGGGATATGGCTTACTTAAATCTAGTAGAGACACACGGTTTAGGACTTGGTTTTCAAATGCTAGGTTCATCTGCTACTTATTTTAGCTCCTTAACAGATGAGATTGTAAATATTGCTGATAATGAACTTAATTTTTCTGATGGAGGACTTTTGGCAGCAAAAGTGATTGCTGAATTTGGGGTTATTGGTATTATTGTGATAGTTAGTTATGTCTATTTTCTTTTAAAATTTATTTTTTATGGCAATCAAATTTGGCTAAAGATACATTTAAGTCATGATCAGAATTATATTCAAGAGTTAAAAAAGAAACTTTTTTTATCAGGAATATTGTTTGGTTTTTTAGTGGAAGTTTTTTTACGGGGATATGGTTATTTCTCACCCGGAGTTTTTTTAGCTTTAGTAGCTATATTTTATCTGTTTTCAAATTCTAAAATGAGTAGGTTCAAGTTATGAAAATTATTGTAGTAAATGATTATGCTTCTGTTCAAGGAGGTGCTGCACAAGTAGCAGTCGCTAGTGCAAGAGGTTTGGCAGATGCTGGTCATCATGTTACATTTATTTATGCATCAGGTAATGCTGATCCATTATTAAATCATCCGAATATCAAATTAATTGATTTTCAGCAATATGATCTATTATCAAATCCCAGTAGAGTCAAGGCTATGATAATAGGGATATGGAATAGATCAGTAGAAAAACAGACGAGTGAAGTCTTAGATTTGTTTAATAAAGAAGACACTATTATTCATATTCATTCATGGGTGAAAGCTCTCTCTGCAAGTGTTGTATCTGTCATATTAAAACGAAAATTTCCCGTTGTCTTGACTTTACATGATTACTTTACGGTTTGCCCTAATGGTGGTTTTTATAACTATCAGGAAAAATCTATTTGTCAGTTAAAACCAATGTCGACTGCTTGTTTGGCTTCGAACTGTGATATGAGAAGTTATTCTCAAAAACTTTGGCGTTATCTGAGACAAACATTGTATACAAAAGCTGGCATCCCAAGTCAAATGAAACATTTCATTTCTGTCTCAAAATTTAGTGAGAATATTTTAAAACCTTATTTCCCTGAAAATGCTAAGTTTTGGGATGTACCAAATCCTATCGATATTCAATCTGATGGAGCAGCAAATCCAGAAGATTCAACCGTTTTCTCATTTATCGGTCGTTTATCTGCAGAAAAGGGCGTTGCACTTTTTGCCGATGCTAGCAACAGACTTGAGGTGCCATCTCGATTTGTTGGTGCTGGTGATTTGGATACAATTTTACAACAGCTAAATAAAAATGCAGAATTTACTGGATGGAGTAGTCGCTCTGATGTAATTCATTATATTAAAAATTCACGGGCTATAATCTTTCCATCTCAACTGTATGAAACACAAGGGATGGTTGTTTCTGAAGCTGCAGCATTAGGTGTTCCGGCCATTGTTTCAAATGCTTGTGCAGCAAGTGATTTTATTGTAGATGGTGAAACAGGTTTATTATTTGAATCTGGTAATGTAACGAGTTTGATGCAGAAAATACAGTTACTCTCTGAGGAACCAGATTTAGCTAAGAAAATGGGACAAAATGCCTATGAACAGTATTGGAATGATCCAAATAATATGCAAAAACATTTAGATAGACTGATAAAATGTTATCAAGGAGTTTTAAATGACTCTAAAAATTTATAATGACAATAATGAATAGGATTAATAGATGATTAGTATAATAATTCCAACATATAATGCACAAAACTATTTAGTAAAATTACTCGATAAAATAAAAAATCAATCTTTAGCTAATTATGAATTGATTATTATAGACTCTTCCTCTAGCGATCAAACAGTAGTAATTGCAAAAAAATATACAGACAATGTAATAGTTATTCCCCAAAGTGAATTTGATCATGGTGGAACTCGAGCAAAAGCTGCGCAAATTGCAAAAGGTGAAATTCTAGTATTTTTAACCCAAGATGCCTTGCCTCTCGATAATAATACCATAGAGAATATAGTAAAAGTGTTTAAGAATCCAAAAGTGGGGGCAGCTTATGGCAGGCAACTTAGTTACGAAGAGACTAGTCTTTTCGGGAAACACTTACGTGAGTTTAATTACAAGAACAACTCTTATACTAGAAACAAAACAAATATAAAAGAGTTTGGACTAAAGACTGCATTTTTGTCCGATAGTTTTGCAGCATATAGAAGATCTTCACTTGAGTCAGTAGGTTGGTTTAAAGATGGTCTGATTCTGGGTGAAGACACTTATGTAGGCGCAAAGATGATCTTAGCTGGTTATAGTCTAGCATATGTCGCTGATGCCAAAGTATACCATTCTCATAGCTACACTATATGGCAAGAGTTTAAACGTTATTTTGACATCGGCGTATTTCATAAAACAGAAGAGTGGATTTTGAAAGAGTTTGGTAAGGCTGAAGGTGAAGGAATGAAGTATATTAGATCTGAAATCAACTATCTTTTAAAAAATGATGCATGGTACCTTTTGCCAGAATTTATTCTGAGAAACGGTATGAAATATATAGGTTATAAACTTGGACAGAAATATAAAAAACTACCTATGTGGATGATAAAAAAGTTTAGTATGCACCATAGATGGTGGGATAAAAAAAATTAAAGTTCGATATAATATTAAGAAAATAAAAAAGAGCCTATTATGAGAGAATTTTTTGCCAAATTTATATTTGTTTTAATAGATATTCTAATCATATTTATCTCTCTTCTATTAGCCTATCTACTACGAAATCTTTTAGGAGACACATTTGGTGGCGTAGACAGTAATTCTCTTACCAATTATACTAGTTTCTATCCACTCTACGTTATTATAGTCACCCTACTTACTTATGAAGGAATATACAATCATCGTTATGATTTTTGGCATGAAAGTAGAGTTATCATTAAAAGTTTGGTTTTTAGTTTTTTAATAATTCTTGCATATTTGGCACTTACAAAGAGTGTACAAGATTATTCAAGGGCAGTTATTATATTCTCCTTTCTTTTTATGACTTTACTGTTACCTCTGTCAAAAAATATATTTAAGAAACTACTATTCAAACTTGGTTTATGGAAACGAACTGCAAAAGTATATGGTAATGACACATTTTTAAAAGAAGAGATATTTGAAAACCATTACCTTGGGTATGTTGATGCAGGAGAAGAAAAACCTAAAACTGTTTTCATCAATTCGCATAATGAAGATATAGGTATTTTGAAAGAAATCATTGACAAGGAGATTGGTCAGAGTCATGAGGTAATCTATATACCACTCATAAATGAATATGACATGACACATTCTCATATATACAGGCTTTCAAATACTCGTACAAACCTTGTAGTATTACAAAATCGTCTTAAATGTAGTTCACGTTTATGGATAAAGAAAATCTCTGATTTTCTCATGGCTGTTATCGTATTACCTTTACTTGTGCCTATATTGTTTTGGATCGCATACAAAATACGGAAAGAAGAACCTGGATCTTCCATTCTTTTTAAACAAGAACGACTTGGTCAAGATGGAGAAGTATTTGTCTGTTATAAATTTAGAACCATGTTTGAAGAGAGTGATGACAAACTCAATGATTACTTAAAAGAACATCCTGAAGAAATTACATTTTACAATACTTACCACAAGTACCAGAATGATCCTCGCATTACTAAAATAGGTGACAAACTACGTAGAACTTCTCTCGATGAGCTTCCACAACTTTTTAATGTCTTTAAAAATGAAATGAGTTTTATAGGACCACGTCCTTATATGCTAAATGAAAAAGAGAAAATTGGTAACGAGTTAGATTCTGTACTTACAGTCAAACCAGGCATAACTGGTCTTTGGCAAGTAAGTGGAAGGTCTGACGTAGACTTTCACTCCCGTGTAAAACTCGATGTCTGGTACATACGTAACTGGAACCTTTGGATGGATCTGGTTATCTTACTTAAAACTGTTAAAACTGTACTTGTCCGTGATGGTGCAAGCTAACCTATAATTAGTCGATTTTAAAGTATACTTACATTATTAAAATAAAGGTCAAACATTGGGAAATAACACACAATACATTGAAGAAGACAAGATAGACCTAAGAGAACTTTTCTCTGTCCTTAAAAGAAGAAAAAAATTGCTCTGGTCAGTGACCGGCGGGTTAACTGTTTTAGCAATAGTATATGTATTTATCATAGCTAAACCAGTCTATGAAGTAAAAACCATGATTGAGGTGGGACAAATAGATGCGAAACCTATCGATGACATTAATAATATCAAACAGAAACTCTCTTATGAATATAAGGTAAATGTCAAAAATAAAAAAATAGAACTTCCTAGAGTAAAATCCATTTCAGTTCCAAAAAAATCTGATAGTATCCTTTTCATCAATATACATGGCTACTCCAATGAAGAAGCAGTAACATACATACAGATGGTTATAGATAAAATAGAAACTCAGTATAAAGAGAAAACAGATGCCTATACCAATAGTCAGAAGGCGTTAATTAAACTGACACAGGAAGACATTAAAGACAATAGTTCAAGCTTAGTAGAGATGAGAAAAGAGCTAAATCAATACAGTCAAAAAATCATTTCACTAAAAAGTGAAGATGCTGCGTTAGCAGGAATTTATGTTCTTCAAATAGGTCAAAAACAAACAGAACTTCAAGAGCTTAAAAAATATATCTCTGAACTTAAAAATAAAGAGCAGGAACTAAAACTTTCTATCACTCCACTTATGATGAAACCTACACATATAGTGGGAGAGATAGAAACTCTCGAAAAACCTATAAAACCAAAGAAAATACTCATCACAATTGTAGCTTTCATTACGGGACTCATGCTTTCTGTATTTTTAGCTTTCTTTTTAGAGTTTATCGCTAGTGCGAAGAAAGAAGAAGACACTGAATAGTAAAGACTATAAGGCCCTCTTCCTCGACCGTGATGGCATCATCAATATGGATCATGGTTATGTTTCTAAAATAGAAGATTTTGAATTTACTGAAGGTATTTTTAAATTTGTCAAACTGTTTAGTGATGCTGGGTACTTAGTCTTTATTGTTACCAATCAATCTGGCATTGGACGTGGGTATTACACCCAAGAGGATTTTAACACCCTGACACAGTGGATGGTAGAGAAATTTGAAGCACAGAACGTTCATATTGAGCAAGTGTATCATTGTCCTCACTCTCCTGATGAAAACTGCCACTGTCGTAAACCCAATACTGGCATGATTGAGCAAGCAATGGAAACGTATGAGATAGATTTAGCGCATTCGTGGATGGTGGGTGATAAACAGAGTGATATTGACTTGGCAATCAATGCAGGAGTTGGGCATTCTGTCTCTATTGGGATGAAGCCTATTGTCCATGCAGATGTGCATTTTGGCACAATACTTGAAGCCAAACAGTATTTTCAAGAGAATACGGGTAAAATACGTGATATAAGAGCTTCAAAGGTTTAGCGTGAAAGATATCAAAGTCCTACTCAAAAGATTGGTTATACCTTACTTTAAAGGCTATGTACCCTACTTTTTATTGGCACTGTTAGGTATGGTACTTTCAGCTGCGGGTGCGTCTGCTTCTGCGTATTTGGTCAAACCTGTGTTGGATGACATCTTTGTTGAAAAGAATTTAGATGCACTGTATCTACTTCCGTATGCTATCATTTTGGTTTACGCTATGAAAGGTGGAGGAAAATACATACAGGTTTACTTTTCATCTCTCATTGGTTTAGACATCATCCGTAAAATAAGAAACAGACTTTTAGACAAAATGTTACACCTTGACATGACTTTTTTTCACAATCTTAGATCTGGTGAACTCATTAGCCGTAACATCAATGATGTAGACCGCATTCGTGCTGTAGTCTCTACTATGATCCCTGAAATTGGAAGACAAACCCTCACTGCACTTGGATTACTTGGCGTGGTCATCTACATGAGTCCTAAACTCTCATTTTTTGCACTCATTGTTTTACCACTTATTGTTTTTCCTCTTTCAAAAATAGCGAAGAAATTAAAAAAACTTTCTCATATGTCTCAAGAAAAAACCTCTGACATTACCGCTAGGCTCTCTGAGATATTTTCCAATATTGAACTAATCAAAGCCCATGCATCTGAAAAGTTTGAACAAGAAAAATTTGAAAAAGAAAATTATGAGTTTTTTAAGATTAATCTAAAGGCTGTAAAAACATCTGAATTCTCCGGTCCACTGATGGAAGTAATGGGTGCTATTGGGGTGGTGGTAGTCATTATTACAGGGGGGAAAGAAGTCATAGAAGGTCAAATGTCTGTGGGGTCTTTCTTCTCATTTTTGACGGCACTTTTTATGCTTTATACCCCTATCAAAAGACTCTCTGTACTTTTTAATGCCTTACAAGATGCTGTTGCTGCGGGGCAACGTATACTTTACATATTTGATCAAAATCCAAATATTGTCTCAAGTAAAAACAAAGAGGTACCCACGTTAAATACTTTACATTTTGAAAAAGTAAGTCTCTCTTATGGTGAGAAGCAAGCCCTTAAGAACATTAACCTTCACATTTCTAAAGGTGAGAAATTAGCACTGGTGGGAGACAGCGGTGGCGGGAAAAGTTCACTGGTCAATCTCATTATGCGTTTTTACGACAATACCACGGGAGAGATACGTTTAGATGATACAAATATCAAAGACTTTTCTCTTGAATCTTTAAGAAATTCCATTTCCATTGTCACGCAAAGGGTATACATCTTTAATGACAGCATTGCTGCCAATGTGGCTTATGGCAAAGAAATTAATGAAGAAAAAGTCATTGCTTCACTTAAACAAGCCAATGCTTATGAATTTGTGGAAGAGATGGGTGGCATTGAGACAAAGCTCAATGAACATGGTGCCAATCTTTCTGGTGGGCAGAGGCAACGTATTGCCATTGCTAGAGCCTTGTATGTAGACCCTCAAATTATGATATTTGATGAAGCAACTTCTGCACTGGACTCCAAAAGTGAACAAAAAATCATTGCAGCGCTTGAAGAGATAAGTAAAGATAAAATCACCATCACCATTGCGCACCGACTCAGCACCATAAAAAATGCAGACAAAATAGCTGTTTTCAAAGCAGGAGAAGTCATTTGTGTTGATACAGAAGAAAATCTTTTAAAACACTGTGATGAGTACAAAAGACTCTCAGGAACTTTTGTTAGTGAGTAAGTTAACATCATCCCTAGAAAGAGCTTTAACGCAAAATCCTAAAGCAGAAATTTTTCCTTTTGACTATGAGGGAGAACGCGTATGGGTAAAAAGAGCCAGGAAGACAGGATCAAATCTTTTTCACACACTTGTCTATGCATGGAGTAAAAACCCTATTTTGAGTCCTGTAGAAAAGAAGAGCGCATCAGCTGCATTGCTCCATGAATCTTCTAAATTACAAAACTTAAAACAAATGCAGATCCCTGTACCAAAAGTTATCACTGTAAGAGAAGATTGCTTTGTGATAGAAGATTGTGGACCTACGGTACATCATCTTATAAAATACAAAGAGACAGAGGAACCGCAGGCACTCATCCTACAGACCCTGCAGGCACTTGCTCGACTGCACAAAGAAAAGCAGTATCATGGTGGTTCTCAAATAAAGAATTTTACTACCAAAGATGATACAATCTATTTTATAGACTTTGAAGAGAGTTTTAGCCAAGATGTAGCACTGGAAGATTTACAGTTTCGTGATCTTTTTCTTTTTCTATTTTCTGTTTCAAAACTGAAAATAGAAATAGACTATCAGCAACTCATTGAAGCGTATGTTTCTGTTAGCGGAAAAAAAGAGATACTTACAAAGTTTTATGCTCTGTCCAACTCTGTCTCTTGGCTCATGAAACTTCTTCAAAACAAAACTGTCTGGAAACTCGTAGATAGAGATACACAAAGTGT
>WTAE01000163.1 GCA_013139765.1 Sulfurovum sp. | reverse complement strand
CTGGTGCAAGTATTACTGATCCGTTAACTCCTTTGATCTTTGATGTTCATGATGATATCAACGGAAGTGGTTTAGATGAGAGTTCGGTGAAAATAACTTTCACAGATACAAATACGAGTCATATGTTGGTTTCTGATGCAAATAGCAGTACCTATAGATATTTACCATCTGTAACTGAACCGTTTGCATTAGGTACGATTGCATTTACTGTGTATGCTAAAGATCAAAAGGGTAATGAGGTGAATTTTGCAGGGAGTGTAGTCTTGATAGATGTTATACCTCCAGTATTGACGCTTAATGGTGAAGCCAATGTTACTTTGGGACAGGGTGAAATGTATGAAGAACTTGGGGCAACAGCTGTGGATGATAGGGATGGTAATATCTCAGTAGAAATCTCCGGAAGTGTAGATACATCAAGAGAAGGAAGTTATACACTGACATATACGGCAACAGATAACAGTGGTAATAGTGCGAGTGTGATACGTGTAGTTACTGTTAAGAATAAAGTTATAGGATTGACACTTACTGCTTCTCAAACTCACTTTATCAGAAAAAAAGAGCCATATTCTGATTACTATGTTAGAGTAAAAGAGCCTGTAAAAGTTATGGGTATTTATAGTGATGGACATAGTGAAGAGGTAACTGACAATGTAAAGTGGGGAGGGGAAAGATATGGAAAGGTTATTAAAGTTGAATCAGGACATCTCATAGGTGGAACACACAAAAAAACAAGAGGTCAAGTAACCTTAACTGCTTCAATTGGAAATGTAAGGTCAAATACTCTAAATATAGATGTGGAAAATGAAGAAGATAGGCTCTTAGATGTAAAGATTTTAAATAAAAACAAAAGAGAGTATAAAAATAGAGATGCATTAGTATTTTTAAATTTAATGTATAAACCTACATCAGATGTAAAGGTAAGATTTAAACTCACAGAGAGTGATGGAGTGAGGTTTGAAAATGGCTCTCTAAACACAGAGATAACCTTTTCTCCTACAGATACTCCTTTTGTTGATCATCATTTAAAACTTGTAGATCACGAGGTAAACAATACTAATCCCTATACTGTAACAACTGAAGCATTTGAAAGTATTGATGCAAGATACAATGCAATAAACCCTGAAGATATTGTCGTAGAAACTAGTAAGATTAAATTATTGGCACCAAACATACTGGAAACAAAAGGAGCTATAAGAGGTGTACCTATACGATTTAGTGTTCTTTCCGAACATCTACATTTAAAATATACCCTTGTTGACCCACCTAAGGGCATGAAAATAATTGAAGACTATGAAGCTCTTGATAATACTGGTGGAACACCATGTATAGCTGGTGTAAATGTAGAATGGAATGTACCTATGGATATAGAAGAGAAAATCTATACTATAGTCATGAAAGCTACCGATATAGAGGGTAATACAAAAGAGGTAAACTTTGATATAAAAGTGCCTACAACAAAAATAATATCTACATTAATAGTCAATAACGAACTAATGATAACGGATAAAAATTCAAGCCTTTATGGTATGAAGATGAAAGGGCATAGTGGCGAAGATATATCTAATTTAGTATTAAGATCTGTGGCTTACTCTGATGTCTGGAAAAAAGAGCTAAAAGAGAAACAGCCTGAAGATGTGATAGAAAGAACGGTATTTATCTTGGATAATATGCCTGAGGCTTTAGATGTGAAGATGCCTGAATATATGGATACGTACAAAAAAAGAATAAATATAGGTATGCATAGTTATAGATATACTGAAAAACAGTATATTAGATCTATAGGTCGGGCAGTAGGTGAGATATGGGGTCGTGCTTCTAAGGAAGCATACCTTTATGAAAATACAAATGGATATATTTTTTTACATAGATATGATGAGTACAAGAGTCATAACTCTAAGCTTTTTTTGATTGTTATAGAAAAATTACAAAATAAAGGTAAATAAGTATGAAGTCTTTATTGAAAACACTAGTACTATTATCTAGTATACCATACGTATTAAGTGCCCAAAGTTTTTGTGGTTCAAGCTGTCATACAGATTTAAATATAGATACGGGAACTCCTACTGGCGGGCTTCAATGTACAATATCAAACATTCCAATTGTAGCACATAATGTTTTTGAAGCAGATAGTACAACACTAAAAACATATTTTGGTACAAATGAAACAGTTTGTAATGTTTTAGGAAGGATAAATGAAGGGGTATCTGGTCTAAGTGAGGTAGATGGGTTAGTTGGTGGATATAATAGGACTATCCATTTATATATAAGACAGGAAGATAATAGGGACTTTGGAGCGTCATATCGTGAGGGATCACTAGTGCTAGATAGTGACCCTCTGAATGTAGGACCTCCACAATACGATGAGGATGGAGATGAGATTTTCGGTGGTGATACTCCAGATGGTAATGATTTTGCAGAAATTATGAAATATATGATAGTACATGAGTTTTTTCATTATGTACAGGAACGAACACAAATACCTTACGTAGATAAGAAGTGGGTACTTGAGGGAACTGCTAGAATGTTTGAAGATATTGTATATGATGGTGAAAATCCTTATTTATATAGTGCATATTCCCCTATGTATAGATCCTTCCCTTATATAGCAGATATTTTGAGTGGTAGTATTTATAGTGGGGGCGATTATAAAACTTTTGCCTTTTGGAAACTTATGCAAGATAAATGTACATTAGATATGAAGAAAATGTTAACAACTCCATTGGAGAATTTTGATACGGTGGCAAATAGTTGTAATGGAGTGCCAAGTCCTAATGATGATAAATTAGCTGGTTTATTTGCGTATTATAATTGGGCAATGTTGCAAGAGCATGATTTTTCTAAAATGGATGGAAATGAACCTTATGTCCCATTTGTATTTAAGCATAGTAAACTAAAAGAGGTAAATGAACCAAAGTTTAACAATACTGTAGATATATCTTCTTATGTAGGAAACTCTATCGCTGCTTTTTCAGCAAAATCATTTCTCATTACACAAGAAACTATAACAGGTGGCTGTGATGATATTAACTTAACATTTACTGCAGCAGGGGATTTAAAGCTTGTAGCAGTAAGGGTTGGTGAAGATGGTGGCAGTGATATATCAAATAATTTCATGATGCAAACCAATGACACTCCATATATATTAACCGATGAAGATAAAAAAGGTGATTTGTTTATCACTATTACTAACACAACCGCACAAGACATAACTATAAATAAGTTTCAGTTAGACAAAGAGAATGGAGAAGACAAGCCCGTAACAACAATTGATGGTGCCATTGAAACCACTATAAGTTGGTCCCAGTCTTGTGATATCAATATGGATTTAACGTTAGAAGGAAATAATGTTATTCAAGATGTAAAGGACGAAGAGTATAGTGGCATAGAGCATGCCTATGTACCGACAGAGGGGCATATTTACCCAAATACATGGTATTATGCTTCAGCAACAGGCGAAAAACGTGAAGAAAGTGTGCTAGAAGAGAGTAAACTTGAAGAGACTCCTGTTGATATCTATGCTATTGTTAAAACACCAGGTGGAAGTAAATTTAAACATTATCAGGCACATAACTTTGGACAATTAAACCTAGATACATTTGCTGCTATTGAAGTAAAAGGTAGACGAATAGAAAGTAGTTACACTTCAAGTGGTGGAAGTGGTGGAAGTGGTGGCGGTGGAGGAAGTGGTGGAGGAAGCGCTACTTATACTCGTACATATAATGAATGTAGTGACTCAGAAAAGAAGTATACTTGTCAATGTGTACCCTGTGAATACATCATTTATGGGTTAGAAAACACAGTGCAATATGGTCCAATAGGAGATGCTGAGGTAGAGATTATCCGTGCAGATACGTATGGTAGTGCAAACCAGGTTGTGTATAGAGGTAGTACAAGTAATGAGGAAGATCTGTTTAAATCAGGAATCATCAAATTTACCAAAGAAGACTATTTAAAATTTGAAGATGATGTCTATTATGTTGTGGATGCAAAAGGTGGGTCTGATCTTGATAGGGATGATGATCTTTTAAAAGATGATACACCAACAACCAACAATGGTACGATACATGCCATCATTAAGGGGAGTGATTTAAAAACAGTTTCTTTTAGAGTGAATGCTTTAACTGAAGCGATTTACCAAGTGAGTGGAGACTTACTTGGTATGAACCATGATGCAAGTAAGTTAGAGAGTAAATTAGCCACTGCTGCTCAAAAACTCTTTAAAGAAAAAACATTTATCTTTAATAATGAATTGGAAATTAATTACCATGATGTGCTTCTTTGGACACCAGGTGTTGATAAGAAAAAACTCTTTAAACCTTATGATACATTCGTAGAGCCTATTGTCGTCAAAACTTATGCAAACGAGGTACGGGTTAAAGAGAGCTATAGACTCATTTATGAAAGATTAGATACGGATGCACCACAACTTAGACCACTCGCAGTAGAGATACCTCATACTATCCCTAATCTCAGTATTATAGGAAAAATCAATATAGAGAGTGAAGGCGTAAGCGGCATAGGCCACATAGAGCTTCATGGAGATGCAAACAATACATTTAGCATAGATAAAGAAGGTTTAGTCAAAGTTGTAGATGCCTCAGCATTGATTCTGGATGCTGTGTACAAGTTAGATATGGTGGCAGTGGGTGTAGATGGTAAGCGTAGTATCAGTATGGAGCTGATTGTGAAAGTTATAGAGGGTGTACCTTTGGCAGATCCTAGTGCTACAGTACCAGCACTAGAGAGCATTGTACTTTATGATGTCGTAGAAAATAGTGTGGGTGGAACGTTAGTGGGGCAAGCCAATTTTGTGGATAGTTCTTTAAACATAGTGATCTACCTTTTAGGTGGAGAAGATAATGCTTCTTTTACTGTAGATAGTAGCGGTCAAATTACTGTGGCTGAAGGAGCAGATATAGACTATGAAAAGTCAGATGCTTATCATATAAAAATATCTGCTATCAATGAAGTAGGTAATGAAAGTTTCCCTATCGCTCTTTCTATACATATTGTGAATGAAATTGATACACCATTACATGACCTTGTATATCTTACACATTTGTCTGAAAATGTACCGTTAGGTACAGTTGTTGGGAAAATAGTACAGCTAAGAGAAGGGCGTAGTCCTATCACATCTTTTGATATACTCAATTCCAATGTACCTTTTGAGATAGACATAAACGGTACTATCCGAACTACGGGGTATATAAATTATGAAGATGTCGATGAATATAACCTACTTGCCATTGCAAAAACAGATAGTGGAAATGGTAATAAAGTAGATCTTCAGATACTTATTGCTGATATTTACCCTGAAACGGGAAAACCAACCATACAGCCATTTTCTGCAACTATAGATGAAAATACAAATACAGGCATAGAGATCGGACAGTTAAATATAGACCAAGGTGCAAGTCCAGTAGAACTTGTGGAGCTACGAGGTACAGGGCATTCTAACTTTACTGTAGATGTTAACGGAACTATTTTGGTAGTCGATAATGCGACATTGGACTATGAACAAAAAAGTGCATATTCCCTGCAGGCTATAGCGCATAATACGAATGGAAGTAGTACATTGGTCTCTGTCAATATAACTCTAAATAATCTTGATGATGAAGCAGCGACATTGAAAGATTTTACAAAAAATGTTGAAGAAAATACTATTGAGGGTACGATTGTTGGTAATGTTAATATTATAAATATAGGGGAAGGGGAAATAGAGTATTTTGAATTAATTGGCGAAGGGAATAATAGTTTTGTTATTGACAGTTCGGGTGTGATACGTGTTGCAAGTTCCGCCGTTTTAGACTTTGAAAATCAAAATATTTTTGAATTTCAAGTAATTGCACATAGTAGTACGGGAGCCAGTCTTCCTGTTGCGATTAATATTTATTTAAAAAACATTCCAGAGCATGTGCCCACACTAAAACCATTGATTGCTACTGTAGAAGAAGAATCATCTCTTGGTGCAATAGTGGGGCAAGTAGAAGAAGGAATGGGTGGAGATAGCCCTATACTCTCATATGAATTAAACAATACAAGTGTGTTTATTGTTACATCGTCAGGGAAAATTATCCTTAATGCCCTGTTGGATGCAAGTAAAAAAGATCTTTACGAGTTAAGTGTGACTGCTACAAATTCAGCAGGGGTGAGTGCCCCTGCAAGTATTACATTTAATATTTCTATACCGGATGTAATTGCACCAGTGATTGAATTGGTTGGTCCTAGTATTTTATCTATTGTTGAAGGATCCATTTATAATGATTTGGGAGCCAGAGCTACGGACAATATTGATGGAGATATAACAAGTAAAATAAATGTGGATAATCCCGTAGATACAAGTTCGCCTGTAGGAACAAAATTTATAGTCAAATATAATGTTGAGGATCTTTCTGGAAATGTAGCTGTGGAACTTACTCGGAGTGTTACCATTGTGAGAGATTTAAATATCAATCTTCTCGATTGGAAAGCAAATGGGGATGGTAATTGGGTATTACAGGAAGATAATAGGAGTGTATTGCAAACGTTAAATGCTAATCCTACTATTTTTCATAATAACGTCAATAGTCAGAGTGAAGTCTTTGAATTAACTGGTGGAATAACAGTCAAAACGACAGGAGACGATGATTTTATTGGTTTTGTCTTAGGCTATAATGATGGAGATTTTGTTCGTGATGATGTAGATTATTTACTTATAGACTGGAAACAAGGTGATCAGACCGATGGGAAAAAAGGTTTAGCTATTTCTAGAGTTACTATGCCTATTACACCAGGGGCTTGGGCACATAAAGCTGCTGAAGGAGTAACCGAACTTCAAAGAGGGAAAACATTAGGTAATATTGGATGGAAAGATAATACTGAATATATCTTTAAAATCATTTATACAGAATCACTGGTTGAAGTGTATATTAATGATGTAAAAGAATTAAACATTACAGGAACATATCCGGATGGTGCATATGGCTTCTATAACTATAGCCAAGGATCAGTATTATATTCAGCATTATTTGCAGAGAATACTGCTGCAATACATCTTGTTGCCAACGCAGGGATTGATAATAGTGTGGCATTTGGAAGTGAAGTAATATTGGATGCTTCCGGGAGCACGAGTACAAATCAAATTATTTCATATAGATGGTTAGAAGATGGTACGCTATTGGGGAGCGAAGAAATTGTTATTGTAGATAGTTTTTCTGTAGGTGAACACAATATTACATTAAGTATAGAAGACAGTGAAGGGAATACTGATATCGATCAAGTAAACATAGTTATTACAAATAGCTTATAAGATATGGTGATTTATATCACCATATCCACATTATTATGGTTGAAGATTTTGTTTCTTTCTTCTTCTGTTCCTACGGTACATGAGGCGTTGTAGCTGTGGAATTTACCTAATTTGGAGGAGTAAAGTAAAAATGGACACAGGAAAGAGCTTTTATCATGACCCTTTTCATTACCATAACAACGAAATAAGGGAAAATATGACTTCTAAACTATGCGAAGCAACACTACTGCTAAGCGCTTCTTTTTTACTTTTTACTGGATGTGGAGATAGCTCTGAAAGTGAGAAGCAGACAAACAGTAATCAAAGTACTCCCCCTCAAATAACGGAAACTTCTGAATTGTTAAAAGGTTTAAAAAGTCTTACTCTCAGTGTAGATAAAACGACACTAAATAAAGATGAAAAGACATCCGTGAAAGTAATGGCAAATTACGATGATGGTACAACAAAAGATTTAACAGGAAAAGTGGAATGGATAATATGTCCACAAGAGAGTGTAGATGTGAATGGTACTGTGTTGACTGCGAAGAAAGATGGTAATGTTACTGTACAAGCAAAAGTAGGTACAACACTTTCAAATACGTTAAATTTAACTATTGCATGGGTAGTGAATGGACATGTGCTTCCACATGAACCAGACCCAACAGTAAACAATAGTACTTTACTTGGGATAGACTCTAATGATAATGGTGTTAGGGATGATGTGGAGAGGTATATTTATGAGAGATTTGGAAAAGACCCTGAATATCCGAAAACGAAAATTGCTTTGGCAATGCAAGATGCATGGAGCACACAAAAAATCCTTGAGACTCCTACTATCGAAAGCAAAAAATATTTAGATGATGCTATTGATTGTCAATATTATTGGTTTGATAAGAAAACACAAGGCTTATCAGGGTATGAGTTTATACAGTATAGTGTTAAACATAAAGTATTTGACGATATTAATCTAAAAGATAAAATGCTAAATACTAAACAAAGAATATTAAGAAAATTTAAATTTAATGAAGCGTGCAGTGGACATATTTTTAGAGGTAGAGGTAGAGGTAGAGGAAGAGGAAAAGAAACAATTGATAGTTGTCAAACAAATATAGATATGTTAGGGGAATAATGATGAGAAAATTTGTAATTACATTAGTTCTTCTTGGTTCTATCCTATATGCAGAATTTGACCCTACAAAATTTCCTACTACTGTGGATGAGTCGAAAATAGATATTTATTTTTACTCGTTCAACAGCTCCAGCTGTTGAACCCCTATGGGAATACAAACAACAAAATCAAGCACATAGTATAAAAAAACTGTTAAACTAAATTCATGATTAAACATTTAGGGATACAAGGGGAAATCATGCAAAAGCAAACTATTTTAAAGATGGCTCTGTCTATCATATTGGCAATCACATTTGTTGGGTGTGACAACAAAAGTAAAAAGCAAATAACAATTGAAACTAACACATGTGATGTAAATACAACAAGTACTGTCATAAGCCCAAAGTCTTTAGTACTCACTGTATCAACTACAACACTAAACAAAGATGACAATACAACAGTAGAAGTACTGGCAACTTACGAAGACAACAGTACAACAGTACTTACCAATGTAGAGTGGATAGTCACTCCCAAAGAGAGTGTAGAGGTTAATGGTACAGTACTCACAGCAAAAAAAGACAACAATGTCACCCTTCAAGCTAAAGTAAGTAATATACTTTCCAATACGTTAAATTTAACTATTGTTTGGGTAGTGAATGGTTATGTGCTTCCACCTGAACCAGATCCAGCAGTCAATAACTCAACTCTACTTGGGATAGATGTGAATGGGAATGGGGTTAGGGATGATGTGGAGAGATTAATCATTATAGAAGAAGCTAAAAATTCTGAATACCCTAAAACACAAACAGCCATAGCCTTACAATATGCATGGGCATGGCAAAAGATGATAAAGAGTCCTACTCTAGAAACAAGGCAGTATTTAGAAAAGGCTTCTGCATGTCAGTGGTATTTTTATAATCAAAAGTTAGAAAATGTTCGAGGATTCATAATAAGAAGTAAATGGAGAGATGCACATTCTGGAAGATTGGGGGTTGTATTACAAGATAAAATCTTTAATACAAAAGAACGTCTATTACAACGTATTAAATTTAATGAAGCATGTAGTGGAAATATCTTTTCTGGAGCCAAAGATGAGATTAAGTCTTGTCAAACGAATATAGATGAGTTGGGTGAGTAATATGAAAAAATTAATATATATTTGGGGAATGGGGTATGGAATAAACAGTTTTCTAATGATGGATGTAAAAATGAGACTTAATGGTAAATATGATGTGAGAGCGGATAGTACAAAAGAGTTTTGTGCAGTTGTGTGGGATATCTATGATGGTATAACTAACATAGGTAATGATATGACGAAGGTGTGTGATCAATAAAGCTTCGTAAAAAATGTAGGTATGGTGTTAAATCACCATATCCACATCATCATGGTCTTCAAAGTATTTGAAGATCTTGTTTCTTTCTTCTTCTGTATCTACGGTGCATGAGGCGTTGTAGCTATGGAATTTACCTGTTCTGGATTTGTTTCCTAGGGTACAAATGTGTTCTTTCTCTCCCACTTCTTTCATAATGTCTTTAATACATTTTTCTAAAGCTTCTTTGTTTCGGCCTATGAGTTTGAATCCCCATTTTGTTGGGTACTCAATGTCCGGACGTGTTTTTGTTGCTGCGTCGAGTATTAATCTATCTGCTTTTTGTGTGATATCTTTTCCTGCCATGTCTTTTCCTTTATCTATCAAAGTCCCCAGAGTTACCTCCGGATTTGTGTTCTAATTGTACATTTCTCATCACCATACCTTTATCGATGGCTTTGAGCATATCGTAAATGGTGAGTAGTCCTACGCTTACGCCTGTAAGTGCTTCCATCTCTACACCTGTTTGGCCGTTTAGTTTTGTGGTCACGGTGAGTTTAAAGCCTGGAAGTTCAGGTAACTCTTCAATATCTGTTTTGACTGAAGTAATCATCAGGGGGTGACACATAGGGATGAGGGTTGACGTTTGTTTGACCGCTTGGATGGCTGCAATGACGGCCGTTTGTAACACAGGGCCTTTTTTTGCCGTGTTTGCTACCACTGCATCAAAGGCAGCCTGCCCTACTTCTATGATGCCTGAAGCAGTAGCTATACGTGTGCTGGCTGCTTTGTCACCTACATCTACCATCTTTGGTTTGTTCTCTTCGTCTAAGTGTGTTAAGTTCACTGTCTTTACCTGCTGAATTAATATTTTTACTATTTTAGCATAAAAGTAGAGAAAAAGACAAAATGACGATAAAAGTATAAGAAAACTTGACTTTTAACATCAAATAAGATAGTATTATTTTAAATATAAAGGATTGTAATGGTTTATGCATATATGCGGCAAGTGCCGAACTTTGAAAACTTAGTGTCCCAGAAGAGTCACATTTTAACATTTGCACAACAAAAAGGCATTGATATCCATCAAGAAGTGATTGAGTATGCAAAAAAAGATTTACTTT
>WTAE01000035.1 GCA_013139765.1 Sulfurovum sp. | reverse complement strand
CCACCAATACTTCCAGCAAGTGCTAGTCCTGATACGCCCATTGGATGCATGAGAATGAGTGAAAAGGTTACAGAGGTGATGAGAGAATAGACAGCTATCTTAGCGGCTTTTTTGTGTCTGTGTGATGCGTACAAAAAGAGTGAGAAGAGTTTGGCTAAACCAAACGGCAAAAGGCCTATCATATACATACGTAAGACGTTTACTGTTTCTAAGGTTTCTACAGAGGTGAATTTTCCTCTTTCAAAGAGTAACCAGACAATGGGTTCAGCCAGTAAGATACCACCTATCATAGATGCACCAAGTAAAAAGCTTAGTAACCAAAAGGCTTTGTGCAAGTTGGCATAGGCTTCTGTTTCCTGTCCATTTTTGAGTGCTTTAGAAACGGCTGGAAAAAGTACGGTAGCTGTGGCAATGGCAATGATGGCAAGGGGTAGTTGGAAGACACGGTTGGCATAAAAGAGGAAAGAGACTGAACCTGTGAGTAAAAAAGTGGCCAAGATAGTGTCAATGAAAGCAGAAATCTGTGGGGTGGAGTTTCCTAAAATTCCGGGTACAAAAAGGGTATTAAAGTGTTTTTTCTCGTCTTCTACATCTTTTACTTTTCTGTATTTCCACCCACCAATGAGGATTTTGTGTAATTTAAAATTGTATAGGGTAATGAGGTGTGCCAATACTTGTAATGCACCACCAATGAGTACAGCATAACTTAGGGCGTAAGCCACAGTTTCAGGGTCTTCTTTCATGTAAATCCATAATGCAGCCATCATAGAAATGTTGAGTAACACCGTTGACATAGCAGTGGTGGCAAAGTGTTCTCTGTATTGAAGTAGGGTGGCTAAAAAGGTGACAATGAAGATGAGGTCTAAGTACCAAAAATTGATGGCAGTTAGAGGTGCAGTATTGGCTATTTGCTCTGAGTCCCAACCCCAAGCGAGTAACTTGGTAATGGGTTCTGGAAAAAAAGTAATCACCAATGAAAATGCCATCAAAAAGAGTAAAAAACGTAAAAATATGGCTGTGGCAAAAACACCTTTATGTTTAGAAGCTATAAAAGAAGGCATAAATGCTTGGGTAAATGCACCTTCTGCAAAAATACGGCGAAAAAGATTGGGAAGTTTAAAGGCGACAAAAAACATGTCAGACCAAATAGAAGCCCCTAAAGAAGATGCCATCAGTACATCTCTACCTAAACCAGTGAAACGTGAAAGTAAAATACCAAAGCTGTTGGTGAAGATGGATTTGAGTTGCATAAGTCTCTTTAATTTTTAGATATGAGTATTTTAGCGTAATGTTTATTTGATTTAAAATGACTTTAAAATGCACTTTTTTTAGGGAGATAAAAGTCAAAGTACAAAAATTAGATTTGAAAAAATGAAACACATGGTACGCTCTGTGTGGGCGTACAAGACTTAAAGAAATCTTAACACATTTTTGGGTATAATCCGCTCCATTTAGGAACACTATATAGGACAGATCTCATGTCCATAGCATGTTCAGATATTTTTTTAAGGTTGGCATATGCAAGATTTATTTACTTCATTTAAGGACAATTGTGGATTTGGGCTTTTAGCTTCTATTGACAATACACCTTCACACAGAAACTTAGAAGACGCAGTTACTTCACTTTCACGTATGATGCACAGGGGTGCCATTGCAGCAGATGGTAAAACGGGAGATGGTTCAGGACTTTTACTCTCTATACCTAAATCATTTTTTGCAAAAGTTGCATCAGCTGAAGGTATAGAACTTCCAGAGACATACGCAGTTGCCATGGTGTTTTCAAACAATGAAAGTGACTTTGATGTCATTAACAAAGTGTGTGAGAACAATGACTTAAAAATACTTTACACACGTACTGTGCCTGTAGATACCTCTGCGCTGGGTGAACAAGCACTTGCGTCACTTCCAACGATGAAACAAGTTTTTGTTGCACCTCAAGGTGCAGTGGCTGTAAATAGATTTGAAGCTTTGATCTATCTTTCACGTAAAGAGATTGAAGCAGAGCTTATGGACGATAACAGTTTTTACATCCCTACCTTTTCTACTTCAGTTGTTTCGTACAAAGGGCTAGTGATGCCTACGCACATTAAAGAGTTTTACACAGATTTGGCCAACCCAGATTTTGAAATCTCTTTTTGTCTTTTCCACCAACGTTTCTCAACGAACACACTTCCCGAATGGAAACTTGCACAGCCTTTTAGAATGATTGCACACAATGGTGAAATCAACTCAGTCACGGCTAACCGTTTTAACGTGGCAGCAAAAATGGCAGCAGCGAAGTCAGATGTTTTTTCTGAAGACGAAATGAAAAGACTTAAGAACGTGATTCAGAAAAACCTTTCTGACTCTGGTTCTTTAGACAACTTTATGGAATTTTTACGTGTCAATGGCGTAGACTTCTTTAAAGCAGCACGTTCTTTAGTACCTGCACCATGGCATAATGCACCACATATGGATACAGAGCTTAGAGCATTTTATGAGTATGCTTCAACTTGTTTTGAACCATGGGATGGACCAGCAGCTGTTTCAATGACAGACGGACGTTACATTGGTTGTGTGCTTGATAGAAATGGATTGAGACCTTCTAAATACATTAGAACCACAGACAACAGATTGCTTATCTCTTCTGAGTATGGGGTACTTGACATTCCTGAAGATGAAATTGTTGAGCGTGGAAGACTACAGTCTGGTGAAATGATGGGGATTGACCTCAAACATGGAAAAGTTCTGAAATCAACAGATATTGATGAGTACTTAAAAGCAGCAAATCCTTACGACAAATGGTTAAGTAAAAACATGTCTTACCTACAAGAGCATGTGCCTGACAGTGTGGGTGAAGCGTGTACACAAGATGACAAAGAGATGGAAGCCAAACAGCGTTACTTTAACTTCACACTTGAAGTGATGAGAGAAATCATCAAACCGATGATGGCTGAAGGTAAAGAGACTACCGGTGCCATGGGTGATGATACACCTATTGCTGCTTTCTCAAATGAGCAGAGAAACTTTACAGACTTCTTTAAACAAAAGTTTGCACAAGTAACCAACCCTCCTATTGACCCTATTCGTGAAAAGACAGTGATGTCTTTGAACACAGGTTTTGGTGAAGTACATAACGTACTTTCAGATGGACCTGAACATGCAAAAAGACTTAAAACAGTTTTACCTGTGATGTCTGCTGAAAAGTTTGCTTTACTTCAAGAGTTTGGAACACAGGACAATGAAAAGTATGATCCTGCCTATAAAGTTGGTTTATACTCTACGGCGTATACTTCAGATCTCAAAGCAAGTCTTGACAAATTAGTCGCAGACATCATTGTTGAGGTAAGAGAACATGGTGTAAGAACCATTATTTTAGATGACAGAAGATTGGGTGCTGAGACAAAAGCACTTCCAATGCTTATGGTTATAGGACGTTTAAGTCAAGAGTTGTTGGTACATGAACTTAGACACTTGGCTTCTATTGTCGCTTGTACAGGTGAAGTCTTTGACCCTCACTCAGCAGCAACGATGATAGCTTATGGTGCAGCAGCACTTTACCCTTACTTACTTTACTACACAGTGGTTCAGTTAGATGAGAGTGGAGAGCGTCAAACAACTTTAAAACGTTTCAGACGTGCCATGGGTGCGGGACTAATGAAAATTATGTCTAAAATGGGAATTGCGACTATTTCTTCTTACAGAAACTCACGACTCTTTGACTCTATTGGATTAAACAAAGAGATTGTTTCTGAATGTTTTGAAGGGACTGTAGGGTTACTTTCTGGTCTTGGTTACGAAGACATTGATGCACGTTTAAATGCAAACCATAAACGCGCATACACTGAAGACTTTGAAGGTCAGAAAAATGTGCTTTACAAAGGTGGGTACTATAAGTATAAAAGAGGTGAAGAGTTCCATGACTTCTCACGTCCAACCATTCAGGCTATTCAAAAATGTGCAGAAACTGGAAGTAAAGAGGACTATAAAGAGGTTATGAGACTTGTCAACAAAAGAGACAAGAAGTTCATTCGTGACTTCTATGACCTTAAGTCAGAAAGAAAGTCTATTGACATTTCAGAAGTTGAGCCTTTGTCTGACATCTTTAAACGTTTCTCTACCGCTGCGATGTCCATGGGGTCTATTTCTCAAGAAGCGCATGAAACACTTGCAGTTGCTATGAACACTATTGGTGCGAAGTCAAACTCAGGTGAGGGTGGAGAAGACCCTGCACGTTACGGAACAGATAGAAACTCTGCTATTAAACAAGTAGCCTCAGGACGTTTTGGTGTGACACCAGAGTATTTACGTTCTGCATCTGAGATTCAGATTAAAGTAGCACAAGGTGCAAAACCAGGTGAGGGTGGACAGCTTCCAGGAAGCAAAGTTTCACCACTGATTGCAAGCCTTAGATTTACCAAACCAGGTGTGACACTTATTTCACCACCACCTCACCACGATATTTACTCTATTGAGGACTTGGCACAGTTAATTTATGACTTAAAACAGGCAAACCCTAAAGCAAAAATTGCTGTAAAACTTGTGTCTACTGCGGGTGTTGGAACGATTGCTGCAGGTGTAGCAAAAGCGTACGCAGATAAAATTATTATCTCTGGTTCAGATGGTGGTACAGGTGCAGCACCTATTGGGTCTATTCGCTTTGCGGGTAACCCTTGGGAACTTGGACTTATTGAAGCACATAATGCACTTAAAGCCAACAAACTTAGAGGGCAAGTAACCGTAGAGACAGATGGTGGACTCAAAACGGGTCTAGATGTAGTCAAAGCTGCTATCTTGGGTGCAGAAGAGTATGCCTTTGGTACGGGTGCCTTGGTGATTGTTGGATGTATCATGCTTCGTGTGTGTCACTTGAACACTTGTGGTGTGGGTGTAGCAACACAAGATGAACATTTACGTAAACGCTTTACAGGAAATGTAGAAAAAGTCATTAACTACTTTACACTTATGGCAGAAGAAGTAAGAGAAATTCTTGCAGAGCTTGGGTATACATCACTAGAAGAGATTATTGGTCAAAACCATTTACTTGAAGTAATTGATGATGAGTTTGCTAAGAAATTTAACTTTGAAGAGTTACTTTATAAGTTAGACGGTGTCAACACTTGTCAAGTACCATTTAACGAACCTTACGATCAAAATGAGTTTGAACAAGGGCTTGTGAAAGAGTTGATGGCTACGATTAAAGACCCGTCAACACCTATTGTGTTAAACAAAGAGATT
>WTAE01000206.1 GCA_013139765.1 Sulfurovum sp. | reverse complement strand
TATACGTCTATTACAGTCTTCACAAAGTTCTTCTTGTGTCTCTCTCAAAAATCCTACAAGATTTTGTTTATAGGGAGGCATACATGTTGTACAGCCAAGTGAATTGATCTGCAGATCAAAACCTATGCCTAGTTCTGAAAAGATCTGACTTATCATCGTGATGATCGTAAAGTCTTCATACACAGAAGCTTCTCCAAAACTTTCACAGCCAAACTGGTGAAACTCTCTTAGACGACCTTTCTGAGGTCTTTCATAACGAAACATAGGCCCATAGTAGTAAAACTTCTGTTTGACGGGTTGACGGTCAAGTTTAGCATGTACAAAAGCACGTACCACACCGGCAGTTCCTTCCGGACGCATACATACATCATTGCCACCTTTGTCTTCAAACTGGTACATTTCTTTACTTACTATGTCAGAACTGTCACCCACAGAACGTTTAAAGAGTGCAGTCTCTTCAAGTATAGGGGTTTCAATGTAGCCATAACCGTACTTTTTAGCAATGCCTATAGCAGTCGTAACAATGTGTACAAAACGCTGACTCTCATCAAAAGTAAGGTCTTTCATACCGCGTAGTGGGTTTATCATGGTGTTTCCTTTGTGTCGTGCTTCTGTAGCGTGGGTTTTCTAACCCACCAATAAATTATGGAATTATAGCTTTAAGTAGGTTAGTATCTTTTGATGTATGCTTTCAATGTCTTGGGTGGCATCTATTTCGAGGTAATCAATATCAAGCTTTTCTAAACTCTCTTTCATATGGTTTTGTACGGTTATAAGGTACTCCAATCCACGAAGTTCTATGCCATCTAGTTCTTTTTCAGAGGTTCTTTGTGTCAAGGTTTCCATGTTTGTTAAAAACAAGATGACTTTGTCAGGAAAATGGTCTTTCAGTGCAAATTTATTGAGTGAAACAAGTTCTTCAAAGTCAAAGTCACCATTGGCTAAAGCATAGCCAATGCCTGAGAGGAAACCTCTGTCTGAAATGATGGTCTTCTCTTTATTGTTTTCAATCACTTCTTCGTAGTGTTCTGCTCTGTCCGCTAAAAAAAGAAGCAGTTCTGCACGTTTAGAGCTTAACGCGTCTGAAAGCAGTATCTCTCTGGCTTGTTTTCCAAACTTTGTGCCACCTGGTTCATGGGTGGTGATGAGTGCTGGGTATTTTTCTGCGAGTAGGGCTATTTGGGTACTTTTCCCACAGGTGTCTATGCCTTCAAAAAGTATGTACATTATTTTTTATACTCGTTTATCATTTTTAAGGCTGTCGGGTGAAGAAGGTGCTCAACTTTTCCATTAAAAGGTAAAATGGAACGGACCACAGATGAACTCACAAATCCATATTCAAGGCTTGGCATAAGAAAAATGGTTTCAAGCTCTTTTTTAAGGGATGAGTTTGCATATCCCATTTGTAGTTCATACTCAAAGTCACTCACTGCACGTAAACCACGTATGAGAATGTTTGCATCTAATTTGTCTGAGAGGTCTACCAGTAAGCCTTCAAAACCTATGACTTTTATGTTGTCAAACTCTTTTGTTGTGGCTTCTACCATAGCAATACGTTGTTCAAAGGTAAACATAGGCTGCTTAGAAGCACTTTTTGCCACAGCAATGATGATTTCATCAAACATAGAAGACGCACGTTTCGCAATGTCTAAATGTCCAACCGTAATAGGGTCAAAAGTTCCAGGGTAAATGGCACGTCTCATGAAAATCCTTTGAGTGTTTAAACCTATATTTGAGGCTTTATCATTTATTTATTTGGTGTATTATATTTTATTTTACTTAAAACACATAAGTTAGAATGTAAAGGTCTAACCTTCCCATCTTTCATAAAGGGTGTTTTCAATGCCCAAAACATCATACCACTTCCCAATAATAAACTTCTCCATCTCTTCAAGACTTGAAGACTCAGAGTAGTAACCCATGACAGGTGGGGCAATGATGACACCGAGGCTTGCTAACTTATGCATGTTTTCTAAGGCAATGGCTGAAAAAGGTAACTCACGGGGCGCTAAAAGCAGTTTCTTTTGCTCTTTCATCGCCACTGCTGCCACACGGGTAGGGAGGTTGTCTGAGATGCCACAGGCTATCTTAGCAAGCGTATTCATGGAGCAAGGGATGATGGCAGTAGCATCTACCCTAAAAGAACCCGATGATATAGACGCGGCAATGTTCTCTTTACTGTGTAAGGTCACTTGTTTATGTTCAAAAGACTCTACAGTTAAAGCATTGTCTGAGACCACAACATGTACTTCTATGTCTGCAGGTAAGTACTCTACAAATTTTTTCCCCAAGTTTACACCGGAAGCACCAGTAATGGCTACAACGAGTTTCATAGTTCTCTTTTTTTAAATTTTATTTTTTGCTTTATTTTTAAAATTATAGCATAGGCTTAAATCTAAACTCTTAAAGAGAAAATGTACACTTTATTATAATTTTTAATTATTTACATGATATACTTTTTATCTACAAAGATTCATGTGAGGAGAAAAGCGTTGAAACACCCATTAAGATATTTTACATTTTTACTTTTTTGCGCTTCCCTTTCTTATGCAGGTGGTGATTATTATGCTGACCTAGAAGCGTATATAGATGAAAAACATGCTTACCTTTCCAATACTTTAGAAGGCGTGTCTTGTTATGTGGATGATGAGTTAAGCTCTTGGCTCTGTGATGATCATGAAAAACATGCATACGAGCTAAGTAAAGAAGAGATAAAAGAACAATTTACGGGTCCTGTCATCAAAAACAGAGTGCATTATGTCGATGCTTTTTTCCAAAACAGAAAGTACTTAGATGACACAGAAGATGCCTTCCTCTCTTTAAGATTAGATAGCTTTTTCCATACACGAGACATAAGTAGCCAGCCTAAAAGTTTTAGGGTCAAAGTGGGCCTACAAGTACCTTTGAGTAAAACAAAAAAAGAGTTTAAAGTATTTATTGGGGGACTCAACCCTGACAATA
>WTAE01000045.1 GCA_013139765.1 Sulfurovum sp. | reverse complement strand
GGGTGACACATCAATATTGTCAATACTCTGTCTTTTGGGTCTAAATCTCATGTGCGTCCTTTGTACATATTACATCTATCATCTGTTCAAATTCCAGATCATATCGTTCTTCTTGTTTGTCAAGTATTTTTCCAAATATCAATCCAGGTACAGCAACCACAAGTCCAAGTTCTGTGGTAAAGAGTGCTTTAGATATACCCCCTGAAATACTGTTTCCCTGAGAGAACATTGCACTTGACTGTAAAGCATCAAATGTTTCTATCATCCCTATGACGGTACCAAGTAGTCCTACCAAAGGAGACAAGACCACAATGGTTTTAACCAGTGTTGAGTAGCTACCCACCACCATCACATAAGGAGACAATGCATCTCTTACGTAGTTTCTGGCGTGTTTACCTAGTCTTAGCGCCTCTTTCTCTGCGGCAAGTGCATCTCGAGCAGCATAATCTAGCAAACCTCTCATCGCTTGTGTATCACCTCTTTTTTCATGTTTAGAGACGAGTCTCCTCACATTTCCCTTTGTGCCACGTTTTAATGTCAGGTATCTGTATCCTAGTCCATACCAAAGTGCCAGGTTAAGTGCAAAAAGTACCCACATCACTGACCCTCCCGTATTCATAAGGGAAATAAAATCTCCAAGTATCCCAGGCATCTCTAACCTTTTACGTTGTTTTTCTCAAAAACATTGATAATATGTAGCGCAGCCTGCTCCATAGAATCTTTAATGTTCTGTGCCCAACCCGACAAGAGATTCCCCAGTAACAAAAGAGGAATAGCAACAATCAGTCCAAGCATTGTGGTCACCAATGCTTCAGAAATACCCCCTGAAAGCAACTTAGGATCACCCGTACCATGTTCAGTAATAATGTCAAAAGTCGAAATCATCCCTGTTACCGTACCTAAGAGTCCAAGCAGTGGTGCCACCGCAGCAATCACTAGCACAAAAGAACCGAATTTATCGATGGCAGAACTCTCATTGAGAATGTTCTCCATGACAATATCTTCGATGTGTTCTCTGTCTCTGGTAATGTTTCTAAGTGTTGCTTTCAAGACCCTAGCTGTTGAACCTTTGTACCCTTTAATAGCCTCTTGTGCAGCTGATACACCACCATTTGAAGTCAAATTTTCGACCACCGTTTTAGTAAGATTTTCCACATTTGAACCCGATTTTGAAAGTAACATCACTCTCAAGGCAATTAAAAGCAAACCAAGCAATCCTAGTGCAAGGATGATATAACCAATCACCCCACCAGCCCTCACCGTGTCTCCTACAGTTTTCTCTTTTTTGAACTCAACCTCTTTATCTAGATTTTCATACACAAAGATATCAAGCGAATCTAGCTCAGTGCCTGAGAAAAGTGCTTTCGCATCATCTGAAGCATCTGTTGAGTTCCATAACTTATATTTACCCTCACCTGCAGGTGCCAAAGCACCGATCGCTTCTTTTGAAATCCCAAATGCCGCGATATTACCTACCTTCACAATATCTGCTTGCACAGGTTTTCCACTTGGAAGATAAAACTTACCTTTTACTGTTCGAATAGAAGAGAGTTCCTCGTAGAGCTTTAGGGACTTAGCAAAAGCAGCCGTGAGCTTCTCAACGTTTGTCGTCTTCTTGCTTTCATCCATCTCTAAACCATACTCTTGCAGTGCTGCTGTTGCTTGTTGTGTCACAACGGCAGTAATGTCCCCATTCTCAGCCACATCAGATGCTTTTTGAGTCAGTGTTTCAAGTCTCTCTTGTCCCACTTTTAAGTCATCTGAAATTTTGATAAGTTTCTCTTGAAGCCCATTGAGTTTTTCACCTGCTTTGGCAATATCTGCTTTTTGCTGGGTCTCTTCTTTGATAAACCTACTTTGGAGTTCAGACTTTTGTGCTTTAAGAAAAGTATATTCTTTTTTATACGCACTTGAAAGTTCACTTGCAGACACAAAAGCAGAAAAAGTAAAAAAAGCAAACACTGTCATCAATAATAATTTCTTCATCTATTTTGCTCCTGCAATAATTAATGCATTGGGTAAGTTAAAATACCCTGTTCTAATCTGTTTTTGAAGCGCATCAAAGAGTGTATGTATTTGCATTTGACTCTGCTCATCCTCTGCAAGGACAAAGGTGTAAACACCTTCCGTACTTTTGACATATCCCACTTGTTCATCGGGTGTCATAAAAAACATCATCGCTGTCCCAATTTTTGCAACTTTTGCCAACTTGACTTCTTCACCAATTTTGATTTGTTCTTTAAAAATTCCAATCTCTTTTGTCATTCTCAAAGCATCATCATAAGAAGCCCATACCAAAGAGAGTGCTTTTTCTTGGGTGATATTTTCAGATTTAAGATTGGTTTGGATCTTCTCAAGATCTGCCACTCTCTCTTCAATTTTGAACGGCAAACCTGTCACAATAATTTTCTTTAAATTATCAATGGCCAAACCAAGCATTGGTGCCAAGTCATCGCTACTTGCACCTTTTTTCAAAATCTGTGCTTCTACTTTATTCGCCTCAGCAGTCGCCACTTTTAAAGCAGTCTCTTTTCTGTTAATCTGCGCTTCATTGTCAGCCACTTGCATAGCATATGACTTCATTTGTGCTTTGGACTTGTCTTTGTTTTCATCTATTTTAGAGTAAAGCCCTTCCACGTCTGTTCTAAGCTTCATGATAGACTGAACCATCTCTGCATTGTTCGCTGCATTCAGGAATGAACCTGACAGTAACAATGATGCAGATACAAAGGTTACCTTTGTAAAATTACCCATTTTTCTTCCTTCTTTTCTGTTTGTGTATAAAAATATATCTGTGAGATTTTGCCCAAAAGTGGTAACACTTTGGAAACAATGCTGTAATACGTTTGTAATGATTTTAAGATTTCAATGTAGGCAGAACGCCTACATTGTGCGAGAGATTAGTTTTGGATGTTTCCTGTACCGGCATTAAAGATAGCTTCGATATCAATAGCAGAAGAAGCGTCATCTCCAGTAAATCTTGCATCAGAAGACGAGCCTTCTAGTGTTACATTCTCAAAGCTAATATTATCTATGTCTGCTAAGCCTACAGAGTGAATAGTTCCTGCAGCCTCAACACTGTTGTCAATGATCGTACCATTTTTAAAGTGTCCACCAATAGCGTCTTTTTTAAAGTAAATTCCACCCTCTTTATTAGAGAAATCTTGTGTGATTGTAAATCCGTCAAAGGTTGCTACCGTGTGCCCTGACATCTCTATCCCCGCATTTCCTGTTGTTTGATTAATCACAAGGTTTTTCACCGTTCCCTCGTATCCATCGTCAATATCAAAGTGATCATCAGAACAATTTGACAACAGAATATTTGATAAATTAACCGTTCCACCCCAAATCTCTATACAATCATCATCTGATTTATCTACTGTAATATTTTCTACAATGGTTCCTGACCCTACACCGACAAAAGATATCCCATTAATCTCTTTATCTTGTTCCATGGTAATACCTGAATTAAAAATCTTTACATTTCTTAAGACACCTGAGTTGTCTTGCATATTTGTTGCATCTGCAGCAAATGCCTCATTCACCTCATAAGCGTTAACCTGATCATTCCCTGCGTGACCAATGATTGTTAAGCCTCCCCATTGTCCCCATTCTGGCGTCTCGCCATTTAAGGCAACTTCTGATGACGTAAAAACAATAGGCTCCTCTTCTGTCCCATCCGCTATAATCTGCGCACCTTTATCAATAATCATATAAGAGGTATTATCACCTGTACCACTCATACCAGCAATAGTAGTACAAGGTTCTATAGTAAGTGTTGCGCCCTCTTGGATCACAACTAATCCATCAAGCAACCAAAGCGTATCTGCAGTAAGATCCATATCAGTACTTATATTTCCAGCCAAAGTTTTCACCGTCTGAGGTTCTGCACATCCTGTCGTCTGAATTTCAGTACTATCTGCCAATAACCCCGTAGTTGTATCACCAATTGTGTCACCTGTTATGGTTACACTAGAAGGTGCCTGGTTAATCGTAGTATCTCCACAACCGCTCAATGCGGCCATTGTTACAAGTGAGAGTGAAATCTTTGTTAAATTTGTCATCGTTATTCCTTATTTGAAACCCTAAAGTTTTTTCTGTAAAGGGATTTTGTCAGAAGGTGATAACAAATTGGAAACATAGGGGAGGAAAGTCTGTAACCATTTGGTAATCATCATGGTTTACAATGGTATATCTCATTCAAGAGATAGAAAAAATTAAAAGAAAGGAGAAAAGATGAAACTAAGTAAAACGCTTAACAAAGTAGTCAAGACTGAGGGAAAACACTCGTTGGTTGCAAAAGCTATTGTAAAATTGAAAGACTCGAAAGAGTTTTCTTATCTTGTAGATGTCACTAAAGTCTAGAAGGAAAAATTAACTCTTCCCTGCAAACGGGTTCATCCCACCCATCATTCCCATAGCTTGTGTTTTTTTATTGTCTTCAACCATTTTATTGGCATCATTCATTGCTGAAATAAGTAAAAGTTGCAAATACGCTTTATCCTCTAACATAGAATCATCTATATTTAAATCAACCACTTCACCCGCACCATTGATGGTTACTTCTACAAGTCCACCACCCGCTTTGGCAGTAAAACGTACGTTTTTAGATTGTTCTTGCATCTCTTGGGCTTTTTCTTGCATCTGTCCCATCATTTCGGACATCTTACCCATATCAAAACCTTCAAACATCTTAGTTAAGACCTTCAAAAGATTGTGCAATCGTATTGTCATCATCCAAAATAACAATTTTAGGTTTTAATGTTTTGGCATCTTCTCTAGACATCGTTGCATACGCAATAATGATAATCTTATCACCTTTGTGTACTTTTCTAGCAGCAGCACCATTCAAACAAATGTCGCCTTTGCCTCTCTCACCAGGGATAATATAGGTAGAAAAACGTTCACCATTATTGATGTTTACAATGTCTATCTTTTGACCCACAAGCATGTCTGCGGTATCTAAAAGATCTTGATCAATAGTAATCGAACCTACATAATTAAGATTTGCATCCGTTACGGTAGCTCTATGAAGTTTAGAATAAAGCATAGTAATGTTCATCGTTATCGTCTCCTTAAAATAGGTCAAGCCTACTTTTACCTCTTCTGATATCCTGATTTAAAGCAAATTGCTTTAGCGAAGTGGTATTTGAATTATTTGGAATTATACCAAAATCCTCATTTATGTATAGTATACTAAAATTGTGAGGAAATTGGAAAGCCATATTTGAAGAAAATACAGCTAAAGAATGGCTACTTAACTAAAGAAGCCGGTGATACTGCATCGCCCCACATGATATCTGGGATTACGTATTCAGAAACAACATTTCCACCAATGATATGCTCATCAATGATTTTGTCAATTTTCTCTTTTGTTAAACCCACGTACATAACGTGTCCTGGTTCAACCAACATTACTGGACCATTTGCACAACGGTTCAGACAACCTGTTTGTATAGGTGTTACCGTACCAATAATCCCTTTTTTCATCAATGACATAGAGAGATGTTGAAAAAGTTCTTGTGATTCTTTATCATCTGCTTTTACACAAGAAGGTTTCGGCATCCCTGGAGGTGCTGACTGCTGACATTTGAAGATGTAAAACGCTGGTTGTGGTATACCTGGAACCATAATAATCCTTTAGATTTTAAATTGGGAGTATTTTACTCCGATTAACTTAATCCCAAATAAATTACTTTACTTTAATTGCTTATCGCTGAGAAAGAAGTTCTCTTACCACTTCTCTGTCATCAAAGGCATGTTTCACGCCTTTAATTTCTTGATAATCTTCATCCCCTTTACCAAGAATGAGTAACACTTCATTCTCACCCAAGGCATCTAAAGCCATTTTAATGGCCAAACGTCTGTCTGGTGTAGCAGTCACTGCATCTTTACCATGAAGGCCAATCAGTATGTCTTCAAGTATCATTTCAGGTACTTCATCACGTGGATTGTCTGACGTCACGTAAATTTTATTGGCATATCGTCCTGCAACCGCACCCATACGTGGACGCTTCTCTTTGTCACGGTTTCCACCTGCGCCAAAGACCACAGAAATGTCTCTGTCTTTCATCGACTCTAAGACGGCATGCATACCATCATCTGTGTGTGCAAAGTCTACAATGACCAAAGGATCACGAGAGACTACTTCCATGCGTCCTGACACACCTGCAAAGCCTTCCACCACTTCACAAATCTCTTCTACATTTCTACCCGTCAGCATTTGTACCGAGCCAATAGCTGCCATGAGGTTAAAGAGGTTAAACAGTCCTACCATAGGAGAATGGAAGGTCGCCTCTGTTCTCATGTGTTTGATACCCGCTGTAATCCCATGTAAAAGTGAAAAAGCTTGCACTTTAAAAGTTGCTGGCTCATCCACGCCATAACTTTGCGCACCAATAGGATTGTATTGAATGTTTTTAATGTCATCTTTGTTTAAAAGTTTAGGTGTTTCATCTGCAAAAAAGAGACTTTTCACACGTCTATACTCTTCTACTGTGCCATGATAGTCTAAATGGTCAGAAGTCACATTGGTATGCACTTTCAGGGAAAAGGTTAAACCTTCAATACGCTTTTGGTGAATGGCATGAGAACTCACTTCCATGATGAAATAATTACACCCTAAATCAAATGTTTGCTTCATGTTATGTAGGGTTTCAAGTATGGAAGGGGTGGTCATGCTTTTGTCTTCAATACGCTTCTCTTCCGCAAAAAGTCCACGCGTACCTTGCAAAGCAGGCTTTTCATTTAAGTCCAGTAAAAAAGAGTAAATGGCTGCGGTAACGGTTGTTTTACCATTGGTACCTGTGACCCCCACTACTTTCATAGAGGAGAGTCCCCAAGTGTTCAGAAGATCTAAGGGGCTAATACTTGTAGGTTTTGGATCCATCTTTTCATAATAGCCAGTATTCTGTGCTGTTTTTAAAAAAATGGTTTCTTGGTCTATTTTTGCAGTATTGTCTGTCACGTAGGCATAGCCATCTTTATTGTAAGGAAACTTCATGTTATTTACTATTCACGACATGGTAAAGTGCAAGTATCTCTTGGTCATTTCCAAAAAGTTGACTTGATGCATCGAGGTAAGATAACGCCATTTCATCAAAACCTTCTTTTGAGAGTTGTGTCACAAAGTCAATAAACTCGTCTTTGTTGGAGATAATCACTTTGGTTGAGAACATAATGTCTTCAAAAGTTTGTCTAAATGAACCACGACTCTCTACCAAAGCAGTAAAGTCACTATAACGGATACCGTCACTGTACTCCATCTGCTCTTCTTTAGGTTCTATTACTAGCTTTTGTATCTCTTCTTTTGTCGTAGCCAAAGAGTCAATAAGCCCATCAATGATGTCTACAGCATTCTCTTTTTCACTTTTAATGATTTGGTAATAGTCAAAAAGTGCTTGCGCCTCTTCTTCACTCTCGCAACCCAAATCACTCAAATACACACCTATTTTAGCTTCATCCAATGCTGGGTAATCTTCCAAAATCAAACCATACGATCTTAATGCGTTTACATAGTCACCTTTTAAAAAGGCATTCTCTGCGCGTTCTAGCAATAAGTCTTGATTTATTTTTATCATATTAAGCCAATTGATCCAATTTGTCTTCAAAACCATGAGGTACATTCACTACCGTAATTTCTGGGTGAATTAACGTTTGCATTTGTCTCTCTACACCAAATTTAATGGTAGTTCCTGATGAACCACATCCTACACAAGCGCCTTGAAGCTGTACATAGACTTTGCCCTCTTTAATGTCAAGGAGGGTAATGTCACCACCATCTTGTTTAATAGAAGGTCTTACCTTCTCTATCACACCAACCACTGCTGGCTTTAATTCGTCATCTGAAAATGGAATCATTTTCTCTCCTTGCATGATATCTCTACGATGTAGATACCTTATTGATTATATTATAGCCAAAAGCATGTAATGTTTGTGTACTCTTAGACTTATTAGCGTACTAATTAAATGAGTTATACACTAAAAGTGTTTCTTTGTCAATGGTAAAAATGGGGGAGTTTAAAAAAGAATATGGCTACAAGGCAGAATGCCTCATAGCTCATGGGTGCAGGACAATTAGATAAGTTCGATAATTGCCATAGGTGCTGCGTCACCTTTTCTCATACGTGTTTTGATAATACGAGTGTAACCACCGTTTCTATCAGCGTATTTTGGAGCGATTTCATTCACGATTGTGTTTGTAATCTCTTTGTGTTGTAACATTGCAAAAATAGCTCTGTGTGCATTGAAGTCACCTGAAGAAGCTTTAGTAATAAGCTTTTCATAGTAAGATCTAAGCTCTTTAGCTTTTGGCAATGTAGTCTCAATTCTACCTTCTTTTGTCAAAGCAATAGAAAGGTTTTTAAGAAGCGCTGCTCTGTGAGAAGACGTTCTGTTTAATTTACGATAACCGTGCTTATGTCTCATAATATTCCTTTAGTGTAACAACTATGCTTTAAGTTGTTCTATTTTCTTTACAAGATTTACTCTTGTATTGTCTGCGAGGTCAAATTCTGGACCAAATCCGTGCTCTATGAGACACTCATTGATTTCATCTAAAGATTTTTTACCAAGGTTTTTGATATTTTTAATCTCATTTTCACTCATCAGTACCAATTCAGCTAAGAATTTCATACCTGCTCTGTCTAGTGAGTTGAATGATCTAGCACTCAATCCAAGAGAATCAACAGTTTGCATAAAAGGTTTGAGTTCACTCTCATCAGAGCTTCTTTTAACTGGCGCTACACTGATATCTAAATCAAGTACCGTGTTAAACACTGAAAGTTGCTTATTCATTACTTCTAATGCATTTGTAAATGCTTCAACTGGACCAATCTGACCATCTGTTTGGATGTCAAATATAATCTTTTCGAAGTTAGGGTTGTCTTCTACAAGTACAGGCTCAATTTTGTAGTTTGCTTTTCTTACTGGTGTAAAAAATGCATCTAGTGCAATTGAATCTAGTGCAACGTCATCTCTAAGGTCTTCAGATGGTACATAACCAATACCTTTTGAGATAACTACTGTAAAGTTTAACTCTGCGTCTTCGTTGAGTGTAGCCAATGGTAAATCACCATTTACTACTTCAATTTGATCATTGTTAAGGTCTTGTGCTGTCACTTCTTTGTGTCCAGAGAAAGAGTATTTCAACTCTACCTTGTCACTTTCGTCTTTAATTTTAAAACGAATGTTTTTAAGGTTAATAATAAACACAGCAACATCTTCATGCATACCACGGATATTATCAAACTCGTGTGCAGCACCTTCAATTTTAATCGAAATTGGCGCATACCCGATAGATGAACCCAAAATGAGTCTTCTTAGTGGATGCGCAAGTGTAACAGCATAACCACTCTCAAAAGGGTAAGCGATGATTTCAGCACGGTTAGCGCTAATTTCATTCACTTCTACCTCAGTTGGCATAAATGGTGCAATTTTAATTTTTCTCATTAATGGCCTTTAACTTATGTATTATTTAGAGTATAGCTCGACGATTAGACGCTCTTCAACAGGGATTGAGAT